>CANHBE010000039.1 GCA_947458575.1 Flavobacteriaceae bacterium
GCCAATGTTTTGATGTTGGATGAGCCTACCAATCACCTCGACTTAGAGTCGATTACTGCTTTCAATAATTCGCTGAAAAATTTCAAAGGCTCGCTGATTTTAACAACGCATGATCACGAGTTTGCGCAGACTGTGGGTAACAGAATTGTTGAACTTACTCCGAAAGGTGCTATTGATAGATACATGACTTTTGATGATTATTTAGATGATGATAAAATTCAAGAGTTAAGAGCTAAAATGTATTCGTAAGCACATTTCAAATTTCAACGTTTTGGAAAGCACTGATTAAAGACGAAGCAAAGAAGCACTTTACCAATTTTGTAACACCAATAGAAGAAGCACTCTATTTTTGATGAAATAGTATTACTTTTACGGCACTAACAGCTTGAAGCCATGAGTCAAAAAATATTGCTCAACGCAAAAGAAGTCAATATCATATTGCATCGTTTGGCTTGTCAGTTAATCGAGAATCACCTTGATTTCTCCGACACAATATTGATTGGTATCCAACCTCGAGGAACCATGTTGGCGCAAAGACTCAAATTGCTTTTAGAGCAAGAATACAAGATTCAAGACATCGCTTTGGGTTTTTTAGATATTACTTTTTTCAGAGACGATTTCAGAAGAACTCAAAAACCTATTGAAGCCAATCGAACGCAAATTGATTTTGTAGTCGAAGACAAGAAAGTAATTTTTATTGATGACGTTTTATATACGGGAAGAAGCATCAGATCGGCTTTAACGGCCATTCAGTCTTTTGGAAGACCTTCTTCCATCGAACTTTTGGTATTGGTAGATCGTCGTTTTAGCCGTCATCTGCCAATTCAACCTGATTACCGCGGCAGACAGGTAGATGCAATCAATAATGAAAAGGTAAAGGTAAGCTGGCAAGAACAAGAAGGCGAAGATGCCGTTTATCTGGAATCAACGACAAATTTTCAAAAAGCAAGCAATGAGTGAGTTAAGTGTCAATCATCTATTAGGAATTAAATACCTCAAGCCGGAAGACCTACAGCTTATTTTTGAAACGGCTGATCACTTTAAAGAAGTAATCAACAGACCGATTAAAAAAGTACCATCACTGCGAGATATTACGATTGCTAATATTTTCTTTGAGAATAGTACCCGAACAAAGTTGTCTTTTGAATTGGCACAAAAGAGATTGTCCGCTGATGTGATAAGTTTTTCTGCTGCCCAATCTTCGGTCAAGAAAGGCGAAACTTTAATTGATACCGTCAACAACATACTGGCCATGAAAGTCGATATGGTTGTGATGCGACATGCTTTTCCCGGCGCTGCCTTGTTTCTCTCCCAAAATGTAAAAGCTAGTATCATTAATGCCGGCGATGGCGCACATGAGCATCCTACACAAGCGCTACTTGACAGTTATTCTATTCGGGAGCGTCTAGGAGAAGTGACAGGCAAGAAAGTCGTTATTGTAGGTGATATTTTGCATTCAAGAGTAGCGCTTTCCAATATTTATGCTTTGCAAATGCAAGGCGCTGAGGTTAAGGTTTGTGGACCCAAAACACTGATTCCGCGCTATATTGAGTCGCTTGGCGTCAGTGTTGAGTCGAATTTGAGAAAAGCTTTGGAATGGTGCGATGTGGCAAACATGCTTCGGGTGCAGAACGAGCGTATGGAAATAAACTATTTTCCGAGTACCAGAGAATATACACAGCAATACGGACTTGATATGTCGCTTTTAAATGCTCTTAATAAAGAGATTGTTGTGATGCATCCGGGACCAATCAATCGGGGAGTTGAAATAACTAGTGAAGTCGCAGATTCGTCGCATTCTGTTATTCTGGATCAGGTCGAAAATGGCGTTGCAATCAGAATGGCTGTTATTTATCTGTTGGCATCTAAACTTCAATAAAAAGTTGATTCTTAGGTTTGATGCTAAGGCTTTAAGTTGTAATTTAGCCTGAATCAAAACACAAAAGGTCATGAAAGTCGAACAAAAAGGTCATACCGTTACCATCAAGGATACGCAAGGGGATTTAGTAGGTTTTTTGATGAAAGTAACGCATGAGTACAAATCATTCGAGAAGTACAATATCATTTTGGATATTAGCCATCACAAAGACCTAACAATCAAGGAAGTCAATAGTTTCTTGCCTTTGGTAAAGATGCATTCCAAGTCAAAAAGATCGATAGTCATTGTTGCAGATGGCGTTCATTTTACAGATATTTCACAACATATTACCATTGTACCTACTTTGTTGGAAGCCCATGATATCATTGATATGGAGGAAATAGAACGTGATCTTGGGTTTTAATAATTTGACTATGGTGTGTTTTGTCAATTACAGTGAGAAAGCCAGCCGCAACATCGTCGATTGAAATTTGAAATGAAACTAACCATACTTGGCTGCTACGCTGCTACTCCGCGAACAATAACGAACCCAACTTCGCAAGTCCTGGAAATTCAAAACAGGATGTTTCTTATTGATTGTGGCGAAGGAACACAGGTGCAATTGCGGAAGCACAAAATTAAATTCTCAAAAATCAATCATATTTTCATTTCACATCTCCATGGAGATCACTTCTATGGATTGATTGGATTGGTTTCCACTTTTATGTTGTTGAATCGAACCAACGACTTGCACATCTACGGACCTAAAGGCATCAAAGAGATTATTGTTTTGCAATTGCGACTATCAAATTCTTGGACAAGTTATGGTTTGTATTTCCATGAACTTGAGTCCAAGGAATCTGAAATGATATATGAAGATGAGAAAGTCACCGTGAAAACAATTCCATTGAAGCATAGGGTTTACACTAATGGCTTTCTTTTTGAAGAAAAAATAGGAGAAAGAAGATTGAATATAGAGGCCGTTCAGACCTACGAAATTGATCGCATCTATTACCAAAATATCAAAAACGGTAAGGATATCACTTTAGATGATGGGAGAGTCATCGAGAATTGCGTGTTGACGTTCGATCCAGACCAACCCAAAAGTTATGCATTTTGTTCTGACACCATGTATGACGAGCAAATCGTGCAACATATCAAAGGCGTCACTGCCTTATATCACGAATCGACTTTTTTGGAATCAGAAGCGGAGAAAGGTATGCAAACCATGCACAGCACGGCGAAGGAAGCGGCTCATATCGCAGCAAAAGCAAATGTCGGCCAACTCATCTTGGGTCACTATTCAACCCGTTATGACAGTATTGAACTATTTCAAGAGGAAGCACAGTCGATTTTTTCAAATGTTGCATTAGCTGATGATGGTGCAAGTTTTGAAATATAGCAGATATACAGAAGACAGTCAGGCAAAACTTTCCTAATTTAGCCAAACAGAAAATCGGATATACAATCATGAAGGATTTAAGCAATTTCAGGAAGTCGTATGAGAAAAGTGAACTATTAGAGCACTCCATTCCTGAAGATCCCATTAATCTTTTTCACAAGTGGTTTCACGAAGTAATTGATTTCGGCGGTGTCGATGAAGTCAATGCGATGACGGTAGCCACATTAGGTTTAGATCATTTCCCCAAAGCTCGGGTCGTCTTGTTGAAGCATTATGATGCCGAAGGTTTTGTGTTCTATACCAATTACAATTCAGAGAAAGGCAAATCCATAATTAAACATCCGAATGTGTGCTTGTCATTTTTTTGGCATTCTATCGAGAGACAAGTCATTATTAAGGGTGTTGCCGAGAAAACTACCGCCAATCAATCTGACAATTACTTTGCGTCGCGTCCGGTCGGCAGTCAGTTGGGTGCTATAGTCTCTGATCAATCGGAGGTTATTCCCAATCGATTATACTTAGAAAACCAATTAGCACTTTTGGAAAAGGAGTGGGAGGGAAAGGAGATTCCTCGACCGGAAAATTGGGGCGGATTTCTTGTTCGACCTGTTTCTGTTGAATTCTGGCAAGGTAGACCCAATCGCTTGCACGACCGCATTAGGTACACGATGGAAAAGGACTTCAACTGGAAAATCGAGCGATTAGCACCTTGAGTTGAGTTACAAACTATAGATTATGAGAATCACCTTGGGGTGATTTTTTTTTATCAGGTTGTAATTGTTAATTTGTAGGAATATTTACCTACAAAAATAAAAAATTATGTATTTCAACGATTTTATTTGGCACTTAAACGTCAATTGAAGTAATATTGGCTCAAGAAAAATAAACAACACGTTCATATCCGAAACAAAAGAAATTTGCCCCACATGTTTCTCGAGTTTCAAAAAAAATAATAAAGGAGTTTGCCCCACAATCTACTTTAGACTTAAACCTACAGCTTATGAAAACTAATGCACTTAGAGCAATCGTGCCAATGGCATTCTTGTTCACTTTGATCTCTTGTTCCTCTAACGAAACTGAGGAAATTACATCACCGAAACCGGCATTAATCGAAAACTACGATTATAATGATGCAGAGTTGCAGCTTGCTGACTTGATCAATGAGCATCGAGTAAGCTTAGGCTTAAATCCTTTACAGTTAATCAACCACGTTTCTTACAAATCAGAAGAGCACAACATCTATATGATTACAAGAGGCGTAGTAAACCACGATTTGTTTGCAGAGCGTTCTGAGAACATTATTGAAGTTCTTGGCGCTGTGAAAGTAAACGAAAACGTAGCTTATAATTTTGTGTCTTCAGCATCAGCCCTTAACGCTTGGTTGAACAGCGCTGGTCATAAAGCAAATATAGAAGGGAATTTTACTCACTTTGGAATCTCTGTCCGCACCGATGAGGCAACCGGTAAAAAATACTACACGAATATTTTCATTAAAAAATAAATTAAGTTGAGTTTAATTTAATTATGTTTTGTTTTGACACTAAAACCACTCGATAGAGTGGTTTTTTTATTGCCTTATAATTTCCTTCTTCTCAAATTTTCATTACATTGAAATTCATTTTAATATTGTCTTTTATACGCTCTTTTTGATGTATGTACCGCACAAACCTCAGTCGACTGCCCCCTTTCTTACAGAGCATCAATCGCAAAGTTTGTAGATTTTGAACGAATGTATTTCTAATGCGCGGTACAGTATAAACCTAAAAATATACTTTAGGATAACTCCAAATATTGTCTATT
Organism: Flavobacteriaceae bacterium; assembly: GCA_947458575.1. Taxonomy (GTDB): domain Bacteria; phylum Bacteroidota; class Bacteroidia; order Flavobacteriales; family Flavobacteriaceae; genus Flavobacterium. The sequence goes on from CANHBE010000039.1 coordinate 5,061, forward strand.
CCCATACCTGCCGCTAGCGATTACTCTTTCCTCTCCGAGCTTTTCTCCAATCCCAGGGTGCGATTGCATTTGAGTCTGCCCATAAGCCGATTCCGCTTAATCGTGCTTTTTGTTCAAGTAATGCAAGTTCTTTCGACCTAGAGTGTTTTTTGTAATGCCAGCCCATACCGTTTTTAATGATTTCGGCAGAAAGGTATTTGTTTTTGTAATAAACCTTCGCAACGGAACGCCCAAAGCGGTCTTTGTTGGTGACGATGTACTTGATGGTTTTGCGATAAACGGTGTTTGCGGTGAACTGTTTGGCAGCATTGCCATAGGGTTGTTTCTTTTCGGGGCAATCTACTTCAGCCAGGCGCAGAATATATGTTTTGTTTTGTTCGTCGAGGACTTCGACGGTATCACCATCTCTAACGCCGACTACTTTCGCACTGAGCATGGTTTGTGCATCAATGTTGAAAGTCGAAAGAATTAATAGTGCGCAAATGATTATTTGTTTCATAAGTGTTTTGTGTTTTCAAAAATAGTGCATTAACGATTGGCTGTTTGGAAGATTTGATTGACTTGTTAACAGATTTCTGCATGAGGAACAGCTTTTTTGTTGACTCGATACCACGGAATGCGATTTCGCACCTACAAAGAAAGTAGAAAAATGCGTTATCGGGTTCAAAGTTAGCGTAGATCAAAGTCTGAAAACTATGCGCAGCAGGTCAATGATCTAACCATATTCCAATTCACTAACCAAAAGGCGTCAGCAACACTTCACCATACTGCCAGTTGGAGAAATACCATTAAATCGTGGACCTAGACCCTCAATTTCATTTTCTATATGATTTTCAAAAAAAAAATTTGTTAAACCATGTTGACCAAAATAACTAAATGATATTTGAGGTAAATAGCTTGCTTCAAGCAATTCATTTATCGTTTCAATATATTGACAATAAATTACCTTGCCTTTTTCCTCAGACCTGAATCTAGTAAAAATACCATATAAATAAATTTCATTTTTGGCCACAAGAAAAACAGGGCTTCCTGAAAAACCTTGTGTTAATTTCCCTAAATAATCTTCATGCAATTCTAATTGAAATCTATTATTTTCAAAATGTTGTAGCTAGGTTGGATAAAATACAGCAATTTCTTCTCCAAATGTCGCTTTAGGGAAACCTTTGGTAATGAAATTATTACTATTACCTCTTTCTTTGACACATGACATTAAAGGAACTGTTCCAGATATTTTTTCAACATCTTTTTTCTCTAAAACTAACAACGCAACATCTTTTTTCTCAGATGTAAATAGTAATTTATCGTTAGTCTTAACTTTTATAGCTTCATAACCTGAAAAATCTGATTTTAAAATATCAATTACAATATCATTTCTTAAATTTTGAAATTTATCACCATCTTCAAATAAGCAATGTGAAGCTGTTAATACATAAATTTTATCAATAAAATTATCCTGAAAATATAAAATACCAGTACCAATATAAACATTGTCTGAAGTTTTTAATCTTACTGTAGCTTTTGATATTTTTTTATCTAGTGATGTATCTACCATGCAATAAATTATATAAATACTTTTTCCATTAGTTCTTGTTCACTTCTTGATTGACTTCTAACTTGTAATCATTTCTATTTTCTCCATCAACATTTTAAAACGTTCTTCTCGGATTAATGGATGAATATGCATTGCTAAAATTTCATTTGCTTGAGGATGATTTTTTATCGTTGTTAATTCAGCTTTAATGTATTCTTGAATATCTTCATCTGCTGCTAAAATTTCTTCTACAATGGATGTACGGTTATCTATCAGATAAATAATATCTTCGAAATCATGACTACCATAAAAATCATTTTTCCCTCTATCTTTAAATGCTTCTAATTTTGTAGCCAAAAAATAAGGTGAAGACAACATATTAATGCTTGTTCCGTCTTCTAATGCTATTTTTTGTAAGTATTTGAATCCTGGCTTATACCAAATGTTAGAAATACCGATACTGCTATCTTCTGCTGGCATAATGTCAATAGCAATGTTTTGATATTTATATGAATATATGGATTGACCTTGTGGGTCTGGAAAGAATTCTAATTCTGCAAGACGCTCCTGCATTTGAGCCCATTCGTTATAGTTGGCCAAATTAATTGTCATGTCAATATCTGCTGTTGGGCGAATTTCTTCCGCTGCCGGATCGTCTGTATATAAACTGATAACCGCTCCACCAATGAACACCATTTTATCTCTCAATTCTTGTAATCCTTGCGCAACTTGTGCCACTAAAGCAAGGTTTATTACTTTGTTATGCATTTAGGATTCTTTTTTCTAGTTCTTTTTTAGCGATCTCTTTTTCTCGAATTCGTCCAACTCTTATCGCATCTACCATTGTAAGTAATTCATATAGTTCTTTATCACTTAATGTGGCCTCTACTACAGTACTGTAAAGTGGCTCAATAGCTTGTCCTCTTTCCAAACCTTTAGCATAGGGCCAAACATACTTTTCGTTTGATTTAATAATTTGATTTAAAGGTTCTGCAGCATGTGCTGTTAAAACTCCTCTTACAATAGCTCCAGGTTGTTGAGGAAAAGCGTAGGCAACACCATGAAGCAAAAACTCAGTAAAAGCCAATTTGTTTACTTTTTTTCTTGAATCATCAATTAACCCCGCATATTTTGAACGGTTTAGTGATTGACTGACTTCAGATTGACTTATTCCAAGTTCTTGAGCAACAGTATGATGAAACCAAGTTTTTTTACCTAGTGCAATGATTTTTAATAAGATTACAATATCTTGAGGTTTAAGATTATTTTTTACTTGTACCATAAATATTTCATATTGCGATATGCAATATTATAGATTTTTTTCTTCAAAAACAATGTTTTAACGAGATATATTTCATATTGCGATATGCGATATATGTTTATAAAAGGGTCGTGGTTGATGACAACAAATTATTTTTGATAAAGTACTTTTTACAATAAAATTATCAGAATGATCCTAACTACTCTACCATAAAACATAACTAAATAAAAAAGCCGTGATACATTTCTGCAACACGGCTTTCAAAACCAAACTATTAAACTATTTTTTTGCTTTCGCCTTTACAACTCTACCTCCTTTGACATATCGGTAACCCTTTTTTAACGTTCCGTCCTTTTTTACACCTTCAGTTTTTTATATCTAACAACCATAATTGATTTATATGATAGAAAAATTATTGGTTGGAGTTTAAGTGATGGAATGAGTACGAAAGAAACAAGTTTAGCAGCATGGAAAATGGCAATACAAAACAGAAAACCTGGTGCAGGATTGGTTTTTCATTCCGATAGAGGAATCCAATATGCAAACCATAAATTTGCAAATATGCTTGAATTTTATAAAGTAACAAGAAGTATGAGCAGAACTGGAAATTGTTGGGATAATGCAGTTGCTGAAAGTTTTTTTAAATCTTTAAAAACAGAACTAATTTATGGGAATAAACTAATTACTAAAGAACAAATGAAACTTGAAATATTCCAATATATTGAAATTTGGTACAATCAAAAAAGAAGACACTCGGCTTTAAATTATATGACAATAAAAGAATTTAATAATAAATCAAATATGTATAAATTTGTCGCTTAACTTACACTCCAGTTTTTGTTTGCATATCCAGTTTTTTATTGCTAAAATTAGTGTCATTAAAAATAGATTTAATTTCCAAATTTCATGGTGCCAACTTTAAACAGTTATGATTAAATAATTAAATAATCACCATAAACCAAAATCAATTCATTAAGTCATTTTATTAAACTCAAATTTCTAACCTTACCAATTCAATTACACTTAAACCCTCTGAAGTATTTCTGAACATAAATAAGCCAAAATTAACTGGAAGCTTAAAACTAATCCTACTGACTTTTTAAAAATAAATGAAATTTATGTTGTGAGATAAACTGAAAATTAACTATCATTTTTTTACAAATTTGTTTCTAAAAATTTTCCCATCTACCGTTTCAGAAACAAGCAAATAATTTCCAGTTTCAAGCATAGATAAATCAATTGGTTCTCCATAATGATATTCCGACTTCAAAAAAACAACTTTGCCTGACATATCAATAATCTTTAGTAATGTTTTTTGATTATCACTTTGATTCCCCACAAATAATATTTGAGTAGTTGGATTCGGATACAATTTTATATTATTTGAACCAAATTCAGGATTACTTAATGAGCAAAAAGACCATTCTCCAAAGTTAAGTTGAATGAAGGCAGGCAATCCTAAAAACAAACATATATCAGGGCAATAGGATGTACAAGCCCAAAAACCATAGAAACCTGTGGTAGTAGCAGTATAAGTATCGCCATTCTCATTTGGAATTATACAAGGATCTCCTTGAACGGGTGGTATATCAATAGGAATGCATTTATACCAAGTATGTAAACCATAAACTTGATCAAAACCATTTTCTAAAACTACCGATGCTCCATTGCATACATTATAAGTTTGATTGCCTAGATATTGAGCAGTTCCTGGCTCAAAATTAGCTATCATAATAGGTAACCCAAAAGCATACCCATCAGCTAGAATTGCCTGACTTTCAGCTGAACATGCTCCTTGAACTACCACAACTTTAAAATAATACAATAAATCGTCAGTTCCATTTATGGTTAAGGTTTGAGCATTGGCTCCATTGATTGGAATCCATGGGTTTGTATTAGGTACCCCAGGTGGTAATGCTGCCCATTGCTGCTTATACCATTGATAAGAATCACAGACTTGGGTTGATAAAACCTCTGTATCATCATTATCACAAAAGAGAATTGAATTTTGAGAAAAAACATTCATTCTCGGACTTGTTATTGTAGGGACACAAGCTTGAACTTTAGTTAAGAAAACTAATAGCATAATAGTGAATAAAAAAATTTTTTTCACACTTTCTATTTTTTTTTAAATTAATAACAACGATTTTCATCTCGATTTCCATTTATGATTTTTAGAAAACTTTGATTAAATGTTGGATAATTTGTTTGGTTCCTTAACTAATTTCAAATCGATATTTTTTCGTATTCTAGTTAACGATTGACGTTCAATACCCAAAAAAGTAGAAAGATTTGAAATAGAAACTCTTTTAGCTAAATCTGGATACTCATCCATAAACTTTAAATAACGCTGCTCAGCGGTTTCAAAAAGAAAGCTTTCTATTCTCTTTTGCAAAATTTTTATAACTTCTTCTGCTACTAGTCTACCATAACGTTCCATAATTGGAAACTTTTCATACCCATTTTGTATATGCTGATAAGGTATATTAACAATTATACTAGGCTCTATACATTGAAAATAATATTTACTTGGTTTCTGTTCAATGAATGCTGAAAAGTCGGTTGCAAATTCATTCTCCCGTATAAACTTGATAGAAATTTGACTACCATAATTATCAATATAATAACCACGCAAAAGTCCCGAATAAACAAAACCAATCTCTTTTTGAATAGTATTCGCACTTATATATATTTGTTTCGCTTTTAGACATGAAATTGTTAAACCACTAACAATGTAATCAAATTCCACATCTGTTACTTGAGGGCAAATCGCCTTTATTGATTCTAGATAAGCTTGAAATGCTTCTGTCATTTAAATTTATATTTAAGATAATGATTTTGTTTTATAATTAATAATCACAATATATACCCATTAGATTTAATTAGTCTAAAATTACTATCATTTCAATACTATCTTTTTTGAAATTATTCCATCATCAGTTAATAATTTTATAATATAAGTGCCAGAGCTCATATTACCAATCTGTAATTTAATATCTGTTTGGTCTAGATTATTTGTTTGCCAGGAAGTAATTTCTTGACCTAACAGATTAAACATAATAACAGATTTTACAATTGTATTCTGTTGTAAATTTTTAATGTTAATAGTATTATTTGCTTGTGAATGTGTTACGTAAATCTCCTTAACATCACCATTTTCACCAACTCCAAGTGAAGAACCATCAGTAAAACGTAGTGAGAATCGTGAGTCATAAGTTCCTGAAGGTAAATAAACCTGATACGCTTGAGATTTAATGCTGTTGTACGTATCCGATTCATTATCGTATATAAAAATATCCTGACCCTCATCAAAGTTTTCTTTATTATCAACTGCAAATGTCACTAATCCCGATGTTGCATTTTTAACACCAAGGGGATAGACAGCATTGACATTAAAAAATCCTTCGCCACTAATATTGAGTTTATTGTTATTATTAATAAAATACATATCGTTAGAAAGTGTTTCAATACTAATACCATCATATCCATTATCGTATCCTGAAGAAGCGTACTCATTCATAAAACCGAGTAATATTTGGCGATGAAGATTATCTGTTGAAGTAAATCCTAATCGAATTTTCATAAACTGCTGTTGATCAAAATCATCCTGAGTATTGTTCATTAATGGGTCAACATTTTCTGTAATTGATCTATTAACACTTCTGAACAAAGTAAAAGAGTTAACTATGTCGTCCTCCTTGATAAATAATCTTTGCGAATTGTTAAAAGTTATTGTTCCTCCACTTGTGGAGCCTGTTACAAGAAAACCTTGACCTACTGGTATAAATCGCTTAGCCACTTTACTACTTGAACCTAAACCGCTAATACCTGAAGGTGCTACAGGAGGCGTACCACCTGTTTTAGTGTATGTTGCATAACCGCCTTGATAATCTAATAATTGATGTGAAGCATTTGAATTATAATGCTCCCAGAAAAGCAAGGTACCTGTAATACTTGATAAATTATCATCAATAAATTTATTAGCATCAATTGCAGAGGCATAAGGATTACCAGATAAATTTAGATTACCAGCACCTATAGTTGATGTAATTATACCGTTATTGGGCTTTCCAACAAAAGTGTAGTTTTGATTTAAAGTGGGACTACCGCTACCCTTCAAAGTGTAACCTTGACCTGACATTAAAGTTCCATTTTGACCTACAGGTGACCAGTTAGCATAGGAATTCGTCGAATTTTGGAATTTATAAATCCAATAACTACTCAAGGTTAATGGTGATGAGGGAGATCCATCATAACCAGTTGTCCAAACAATATTTTGTGGTGTATTTGTTGTGCCATCTTTCATTACACCTGCTACGGTAAACCCATGATTAATAGTACTATTATTAATTGAACTCACAGGGGAAGACCAATAATTGTAATTGAACTTATTGGATTGACCTTGTTGATCTCTTTCTACAAATCCTGAACTTGAAACATCAAGATCTGATAGAGCAGTCTGAATCAATTGCGACTTACCAACCAAGTCTATCTTTCCATCCAATTTTAAATACCAATCATTCTGTAATTTAGTATCGTTGGTCATATTCACGGTCACACCTGGATCAACAAACATACCCAAATCAATACTATTAGCAGTTTCTGTAATGTTGTGCTTCACTTGTATTATAGAAAAATCAGAATCCATAACATCTAATCCTCTTATGTCTTTAGTAGGGTCATCAACTGCTGAAGCAAAAGTACCAGTCCGCACTGTGGTGAATGGCAATGGTGCTTCTTGAACAGCAATTACTTTGTGATTATACATTTTCATCCCTGCTCCTTCGTCGATTGTACTAGTAGTTAGATCATCCACAATATCATCTTTGTAGGTATCCATCCTGTAATAGCGAATCAAATTGTCAAAAGGAAGCGATTCAATATCTTTAGGCACAATGGTTCCGCGAACTTGAGAGGAACTATTTTGAATCTCTTGATACACCATTCTTTGGATTTGAGTTGCAGCTAGAGCCGAATTAAAGACGCGAACTTCATCTATTTTTCCTTTAAAATAATTGGTAGCACTTAAAGGATTTTTACCCAAAGTAAGTTTACTTGTATCAGAGGCTATACTTCCAGTAGCAGCTTGTGATGCAACCAAATTACCATTTAAATATAATGAAAGCATTCCTCCACCAAAAGTTGCAGCCACGTGATACCATTGTGAGGTATTTAAAGCTGTACCAAAAGTTAATGTGGTTCCATTAACTATGACTTGTAAATTCTTAGAATTGGTTACTCGCAGTTGTAACTTGTCTTGACCCACAACAACACCTGTTGTACTAAAAGTAGAATTCAAATCAATCCAAGCCATCAACGTTGCATTGGATAATCCACCTAATAGAGAAACATTTTCTGCGTAATCATTTCTACCATCAAAATCCAAATAGAGTTTGCGACTTAAATCTCTTGGTGAACCTATTGCGGCATCATTGGTATCAAAAATATCTAAAATACCATCATTATCAGCATCGCCTAAGCCATCTATTCTTCCATCTCCATTGGTATCGAAACTAGCATACAATCCTGTTTGAATGTCTTTAACACCATCATTATTTGAATCCAACTGTATGTAATCCGATATACCATTGGAATCGGTATCTTGAGCATACGCTCTAAAAGTTGTTCCAAAAACAGTTGCGTTATCAAAAGAATCTAGCAAC
>CANHBE010000040.1 GCA_947458575.1 Flavobacteriaceae bacterium
GAAATTAAACTTTTGCAAAAAATTAAAAAAACCAGATGAAATTCTTAAAATGAACTTTATCTGGTTTTTTATGGTGACCGCGAAGGGATTCGAACCCCCAACCCTCAGAGCCGAAATCTGATATTCTATCCAGTTGAACTACGCAGCCATATTTGGATTGTTAGATTGTTTTATTTTTAGATATCGAACAATCCAAAAATCTGACAGTCTAATAAACTTATTTAAACTAATAATTTTTTCACGATACTAGAGATTGTCTTGCCCTCAGCTGTGCCGCCCAATTGAGCAGAAGCGATTCCCATTACTTTCCCCATATCAGCAATGCCTGAGGCTCCTGTTTCTGCAATGATTTTTGCAACTACTGCTTCTACTTCTGCTTCACTTAGCTGTGCGGGAAGAAACTTTTCTATAACAGCGACCTGAGCTAATTCAGGTTCAGCCAAATCCAACCGATTTTGTTGCGTAAATATGTTGGCGCTATCTTTACGAGTTTTGACTAATTTCTGTAGCAATTTGATTTCGTCTTGCTCTGAAATTTCTTCTTTGCTACCCGAAGCAGTTTGTGCTAACAACAACTCAGATTTAATCGCGCGCAGCGCTTCTAGGGCTACGGTATCTTTCGCTCTCATGGCAGTCTTAATTTCTTCCATGATTTTTGCAGATAGACTCATTGATTCCTTATTTTATGTATGTATTTATAACCTATGGTTTGTATTTTGCCCCAGATGGCAGCGGCATCCTTTTATCTTGACCTCGTTTCAGTGATTCAGTTTCGCCCGATTAACCATTTACAAATCCTGAAACGAGGTCAGGGTAAAAGATATAGCGAACAGCTGGATTAAGGCCCGACAAAACTACAAAAAAAAGTAAGATGAGCAACTTCTTTGTAAAACAAAATAACCCGAAAACTTGAGGGAATTTTCGGGTTATTCGCAACTAATTTGAAACTAGTTAATCTACATTGTCGTGTAAGAATGAGTTGTTTGTTCTCAATTGAGAATCATCATTGCTATCGGTACCGAAAGACGTTCTAGAAATATTATTATCCTGCGCAGAAGTGTTGATGTCTATTCCCTGTCTTTTGTAGGCAGGCTCTTTTTCGAACTCTTCCATCCGAGAAGGATTGTTATGGAACTTATAATTAAATTCTTTCAGCTTTCGTCTTCTTTCGTCGGCTCTCAATCGCAAGGTATCTTCTATTGACATTTCGATAGGTGAAACTTCCTCGAACGCTGCGGAAAAATTAGAAACCTCTTCTACTTTCTTCACTGTAATATTAAGTTCTTCCTCGATTGGTTCAGCAACTTTATTCTCCAACGGTTTCGAATTGAGTAATTCGTTCTCAATTTCCATGTATTCTTCAAGAGAATATCTGATAACGCCATCTTTATTTACTTCCGTCATAGGAACCATTTGCACCGGCTGATTTACTTCAATATTCATCGTTTCGCTGCTTAATTCAAATAACACTTTATCCTCGTCCAACGCTAATTCTGGTTTAGAAATTGGCAAGTCAAATGTCAGAGTCGCTTGCTCTTCTTTTACTTGAATTGCATCAATTACAGGAATTTCATTGGCGATGTGGCTTATGCTACTTGCTGTAGGTTCTGTAACAAAAGCATCAGAAACTTCAAAGCTCAACTCTTTCTCAGGAGAGACAATTTCAAAAGTTACATCCAAATTCTTGATAAACTCTGAAATTACGATCAGTTCATTCTCATTAAGAACCGGTTCTTTAACCTCGAATTCTTCATCGTCTGTTAATTCGAAGACAATCTTTTCGTCTGTGGAAACGGCGGGAACTTTTACTTCTGAATCAAGGTCAAAAGACACAACCGTTTTTTTGGTTAAATCTTGCTCTAATTTATGTTCGCCATCCAACGAGTGAATTATTTTCTTTGGCTCGGTGTTAACGATTTCATTTTGTTGTTCTACGTTAAATCCGGTTGCAATGATGGTTACAGCAATTGCATCTCCTAAAGTTTCGTCTTCACCAACTCCCATAATGATGTTGGCATTGAAACCTGCCTCAGTTTGAATATGGTCGTTAATTTCTCCTATTTCATCAATTGTAATTTCATTTGTACCAGAAACGATAAGCAACAATACGTTTTTAGCTCCGGTAATCTTATTGTCATTTAAAAGAGGTGAATCTAAAGCTGCAATAATAGCCTCTTTAGCGCGATTTTCTCCGAGCGCAGTTGCAGAACCCATGATTGCGGTACCGCTGTTTGAAAGTACCGTTTTAGCATCTTTCAAATCGATGTTCTGAGTGTAGTGATGTGTGATCACTTCTGCTATTCCGCGTGAAGCTGTAGCCAATACTTCATCAGCTTTTGAGAATCCGGCTTTGAATCCTAGGTTCCCATAAACTTCTCTCAGTTTATTATTATTAATAACGATTAGCGAATCAACTTGCTTGCGTAGTTTCTCAACTCCTAATAATGCTTGATCTGAACGCACTTTCCCTTCAAATTGAAATGGAATCGTTACTATACCTACCGTTAGAATATCTCGTTCTTTCGCCAACTGAGCAATAACCGGAGCAGCACCTGTTCCTGTTCCTCCACCCATACCTGCGGTGATAAATACCATTTTGGTATTGGTATCCAACATCGTTTCGATATCGGCTATACTTTCGAGGGCAGATTGTTGTCCAACTTCAGGATTAGCACCAGCGCCCAAACCTTCAGTTAGGTTTACTCCCAATTGAATCTTATTGGCAACAGGGCTATTTTGCAATGCCTGTGCATCCGTATTACAAACGATAAAGTCTACGCCCTTGATGCCTTGTTTAAACATGTGGTTGATGGCATTGCTACCGCCGCCGCCTACACCAATTACTTTAATTACATTCGACTGATTTTTAGGCAAATCGAACGAGATGTTTCCAAAATCTGAGTTGCTTGTCATATTTTTTGGTTTTTTGATATTCTTATTTTAGTCTATTGAGGCGTATTTTTATTCAGCGTTGTCTAGGAATTCTTTGATCTTGTCGACATATTTATCGAAAAACGATCTTCTTATTTTAGTTTCTGTTGACTCTGACTTGAAAACTGTTTCTACTTCTTTTTCCTTTGTTTCGTCTTCCACTTTTTCAAAAACTGGTTCTTCAATTGGTTTCGGAACGTCAAAAGGTTCAAAAGTTCGCTCTTGTTTGAAAGACACTTTTTCCGGTACGGTTGCCGTTTCAAACTTTACCGCACTTTGCGTTTTGTTTTCGATGCTATTCATCACCAATCCAACGGCTGTTGCATATAACGGACTCGAGATCTCTTCATCTGAATTTCCAGCCAAATGCTCATTTGGGTAACCAATTCTGGTATCCATACCCGTGATATACTCAACAAGTTGTTTGATATGTTTTAAATTCGCACCACCACCAGTAAGAACGATTCCTGCAATAAGTTTCTTACGTGGATCTTCGTGACCATATGCTCTAATTTCCGCGAAAACCTGATCGATAATTTCTACGACTCGTGCGTGAATAATCTTAGACAAATTTTTGAGTGAAATTTCTTTCGGCTCTCGTCCTCTGAGTCCGGGAATAGAAACAATCTCGTTGTCTTTGTTTTCTCCCGGCCACGCAGAACCAAACTTAACTTTCAGCAATTCTGCTTGCTTTTCGATAATTGAGCATCCTTCTTTGATGTCTTCTGTAATAACATTTCCACCAAAAGGAATAACTGCAGTATGTCGAATGATTCCATCTTTGAAAATCGCCAAATCTGTCGTTCCTCCTCCAATATCGATCAAAGCCACACCGGCCTCTTTCTCTTCTTGACTTAAGACTGCATCTGCAGACGCTAATGGCTCTAATGTTAAACCGGATAACTCTATCCCGGAACTTTGTATACATCTGCCCACATTTCTGATGGAAGATGCTTGACCAACAACCACGTGGAAGCTGCTTTCTAAGCGTCCGCCGTACATCCCGATAGGTTCCTTTATATCTGACTGACCATCTATTTTGAACTCTTGTGGCAGAACGTGAATTATTTCTTCGCCCGGCAGCATGGCTAATTTGTGAACTTGATTGATCAGCATGTCAATATCTTTACCGCCAATCACTTCTTCAGCATTGCCTCTACTGATATAATCGCTGTGTTGAATGCTACGGATATGTTGACCTGCAATACCAACTACAACATCCTTAATTTTGTAACCCGAGTTATTCTCAGCTTCGTTAATAGCTTGTTGAATAGACTGAATGGTTTGTGTAATGTTATTTACTACACCTCTAGCCACACCAAGGCTTTTGGACTTACCAACACCCAGAATCTCTAATTTTCCGTACTCGTTCTTCTTGCCAATCATAGCCACAATCTTTGTGGTTCCAATGTCAAGACCTACTGCGATATTCTCTTTTTCCATATTCTACTATTTGGTGCAAACTACCTGTTGCGTAAATGTCAGATTAATCTTTTTATAACGAAACAATGTACTATCGACTACCGTTTTTTGGTAAAAAGCTTTATAGTTTTGAAACTTTCGCTCTATATTGATTGGTTTGCCAAACAGAATTTCATAATCGAAACCTCTACTCTGCATTTTTAGGTTTCCCACCGCTGAAATCCGCATGCCGATGATATTTTTTTTCAAAAAGTCATCATGCCAAACGTAACGTAACAGTTTGCTGAAATCCTTCCTATTTACTTTGTTAATATCCCCCGAAATTATTGGAACCCTTGCTGTAAATTCGTCCGACAAAGGCATTATATTTCCTTGATAGTCAATATAAAAAGAGTCTTCATCATTGAATACCCTTGCGATGGGTGTTTTTTGTTTTACCATCGCTTTTAAAACACCATCTATGCTCACGAAAACCTCAGATTTTTCAATCATTGGGTTCGAATTGATAGACTTTTCCAATTGGTTCAAATCTACTTTATCTTTATTTATGCTTTGCGCGTCGCTTTTATTTTCTATTAACAATTTATTAACCACTTCCTGTTTGATAAATGGACTAGAGTCATCAACAAAAATCACTTCAGATTTTACTAATTTTCTACTTTGATTTCGCGTCGAAGTAAAAGAATACAAAAAAACCATCAATGCTAACATCAGTATTACTCGAACATTTGACCATTTGACCCAATTCATAATAATGCATCTTTAATTGATTTCACTAATTCTCCGATATCTCCTGCGCCAATCGTGACAATAACTTTTGCATCACTTTTCACGACAGCTGCTATTAACTCATTTTTGGTCACCAATTTTGCGTTCGGGTTTTTGATCTTATTCAACAACCACTGTGAAGTCACGCCTTCAATTGGTACTTCTCTAGCCGGATAAATATCTAGCAAAAGCAACTCATCAAAAGCACTCAAACTATCGGCGAAACCATCAACAAAATCTCTGGTTCTACTGTACAAATGTGGCTGAAAAACAGCTAGGACTTTTCGATTTGGATAGAGTTCACGAACTGCTTGATAAACCGCATTAATTTCTGTTGGGTGATGCGCGTAATCGTCGATAAAAACCAAATCATCTCTTCTAATTTGGAATGAAAAACGACGCCGAATTCCGAGGAAAGACGCTAGTGCATTGCGGATATCTTCATTTGAAATTCCGTAAGACTTTGCCATAGCTAGCGCCATTAATGCATTGGTCAAATTGTGTTTTCCCGGTAAGCTAAACCGAAGGTCTTTGATAAGCTCAGCGGGTGTTTGAACATCAAACACATACTCGTTTTTTTCTATTCTGACGTTAAACGCTTTGAAAGAGGCTTCATCGTTGACTGCGACCTCTACTCCTTCTAAGTTCAGTCCTTTGGCGATAAACAACTTGCTTTTATCTTCTACTTTTTCTGCGAATGCTTTAAAAGATGCTTCAATGGAAGACTTATCGCCATATATGTCCAAATGGTCTGCGTCTGTGGAAGTGACACAGGCGATATTTGGGTGCAAATGCAAAAACGAACGATCAAATTCATCTGCTTCAACTACCGTAACAGTTTTTCCATTTCCGACCAAGTTAGAATTGTAATTTTCTACAATTCCGCCTATAAATGATGTAACATCCACACCGCTTTGGAATAAAATATGACCGAGAATGCCGGATGTCGTTGTTTTGCCATGCGTTCCTGCAACAGCAAAACAGAAGGTGTCTTTTGTGATTATGCCAAGCACTTCCGCTCTTTTTCGGATATCGAAATCTCGTTCGATAAAATAATTCCATTCTGCGTGATATACAGGAACTGCAGGCGTCACAACCACCAAAGTATTTTCTTTATAGTAACTGACCGGAATGGCAGCAATACTGTCTTCAAAATGAATATTTATACCACTTTCTTCCAACTCTCTCGTCAGTTCGGTTTCTGTCTTATCGTATCCGGACACGTTCTTACCCAAGGTTTTGAAATATCGCGCCAAAGCACTCATACCGATGCCTCCGATACCAATGAAGTAGACGTTATGTATTTGATTCAAATTCATTTATGGGCAATAAGGTTGAAAGTTCCTTTGGTTTTTAGGTTTTTGTTACTTTATTAATTTTATAATTTCTTCAACGATATCTCTTGTGGCATTGGGTTTCGCCAATGTCTTGATGTTTAAAGAAAGTTCTTTTTGTAAGTTTAGATTGCTTAGTAGATTACTGAAAACCGTTTCAAATCTTTCGTCAAGTTCACTTTCCTTCACGAGAATCGCTCCTTTTTTGTCTACGATAGCTTGTGCATTTTTTGTTTGATGATCCTCCGCAACATTTGGAGAGGGAATAAAGATGACTGGCTTTCCAACCAAACACAGTTCAGATACAGACGATGCACCGGCGCGAGAAATGACAAAATCAGCTGCCGCATATACCAAATCCATTCTGTCGATAAATGCAGAAACCTGAACATGCTCTTTATTGTTAAAGCCCTCGTAATCGTTGATATAGAACTTCCCGCATTGCCATATCAGTTGTACGTCATTTGAAGCGAAGAAATCGAGTTCTTTTGCAATCAATTGATTAATTCTTCTGGCTCCTAAACTTCCTCCTAAAACCAAGATTGTTTTTTTTGCCGGGTTTAATTTGAAATACCCGATCGCTTCATCTCTTTTACTGTCAATGTCGATCAAGTCTTGGCGTACTGGATTTCCGGTCAATTTAATTTTCTCTTTTGGGAAAAAACGTTCCAGATTCTCGTATGCGACACAAATCGAATTGGCTTTTTTGCTTAACAGTTTGTTGGTAATGCCCGGGTAGGAATTCTGTTCTTGGATCAGTGTTGGTATGCCGGCAAGGTTTGCCATTTGTAGCAATGGTCCGCTTGCAAAACCGCCGGTTCCAATTACCACATCAGGCTTAAATTGACTGATAATCGAACGCGATTTAAGCAAACTACTCACAAGCTTGAACGGAAACATAGCATTGTCGATTGTTAGTTTTCTTTGCAAACCGGCAATCCAAAGTCCTTTGATAGCATAACCTGCTTGAGGTACTTTTTGCATTTCCATTTTGTCTTGAGCGCCCACAAATAGGAACTCAGCATTTGGATACCGCAACTTCAATTCATTGGCAATAGCAATCGCCGGGTAGATATGTCCACCTGTTCCGCCACCGCTTAATATGAATTTTAGTTTTGTCATTTTTTCTGATAAAAGAATTAAGGATACAAAAGCAAAGGGTTAATTTGGATTCTATAATTCTTTCCCTACCTAATAATTTTACTTCTTTCTTATTTTATCTCTTGATTTTTGCGTCCTGCATCTTTTCTCTAATCACTTCATTTTTTACCGAGAACAGCGTTCATCGGGTTGGTTTTGTCTTCGATTGAATAACTTTCTATTCTCTCGTTGGCTTCAATCTCTTTTAAGGCTGCTTCCGCTTTTTCTTCCCGTTCAATTTGCGCGTCGATCATTCGTTTCAACGTTGCTTCTCGCTGTTCTTTTTCGTTGAGTTCAGCTGCAATTTCTTCTTCTTTTTTGGTGACACCGATAATTATTCCCAGGGCAATGCACGTCATCCAAATAGAGCTACCTCCGCTACTTATTAATGGTAAAGTTTGTCCGGTTACCGGGAGCAATTCGACAGCTACCGACATATTGATTAGTGCTTGAAATACGATTGGGAATCCGAGTCCGACGACCACCAATTTCCCAAAAAGTGAATTGGCTTTGTGTGCTGCCACAATAAAACGGAAGAACAGCAACATATATAATCCTAGGATAGTCAAGCCGCCTATAAGTCCGTATTCTTCAACGATAATGGCATAGATAAAATCTGATGATGATTGCGGCAAGAAGTTTTTTTGAACACTTTTGCCGGGACCCAAACCTTGAATACCGCCTGAAGCTATTGCGATTTTAGCTTTTTCGATTTGATAATCATCTTCATCCGGCTTGTCTGTAGTATAATTCTCGAGTCGACTTTCCCAGGTCTTGACGCGGCTGAAGAAAGAAGAATCCGGAAAAACCTTACTTACCCAAACGAAGAATGTCAGCGCTACAATACCGGCAGCGATAATAACACCAATGTACTTTAGTGGATACTGGCCGATAAAAGCAAGCATTAACACCATGGAAAACATTAATGCTGCAGTAGAAAAATTGGCCGGTAGGATAAAAATAAGAGTTATAAAAACAGGCAGCCATAATTCTAAGAAAGAGTTCTTTAAAGTAATGGGTGTGTCTCTTTTCTTTGATAAATACCGGGCTACAAATATCATCAAGACGATAAATGCCAGTGTTGAGGTTTGGAAGGTGATACCGATGAATGGCACTTGAATCCATCGACTGGCGTTGGCACCAGCGATGACAGTTCCTTTAATCAAAGTATAACCCAAAAGCACCCAAACAACGGGCAAAGCCACAATAGAGATTGCCCTGAAATAATGATACGGAACTTTGTGAATCCAGTAGATGATTGCAAATCCGATGCAAATGTGTGCAAAATGTTTCACCAAATAACCCAAAGTGTTTCCGGTACCGTGACCCATATAGGCGAGATTACTACTAGCGCTAAAAACCGGCATAAATGAAAACAAGGCTAATAGGGCCACGAATGTCCAGATTACTTTGTCTCCTTTTAGGTTTTTAATTAATTGTAGCATTTTTTCAGTTGTCGGTTATCAGTTATCTGTTGTTGGTTGACGGTTGTTCGTCTTGTCTCTTGTTTATCTTCTCTTTTTCTAATCTACAATGTTGTTTCTATTTACCCTAAACCCTAGCCCTGATGGCAGCGGCATCCTTTTTTGGAACCCTTTCAGAGTTTGGAACTCTGAAAGGGTTGAAAAAAGATAGAGCGGACAGCAGGTTCCCGGCTCCTGATCTTTCAACTGTGCTCCGGGCTATAGATTCTTTACGGCATATTTGAATTGATTGCCTCGGTCTTCATAATTTTGAAACAAATCAAAACTGGCGCAAGCGGGAGACAACAAAACTGTATCCCCTTTTTCGGCGAGGCGTTGGGCCATTTTGACTGCATCGCTCATGGAATCGACTTCGATCATGACATCGACTACATTTCCGAAAGCATCAATGATTTTTTTGTTATCGACACCAAGGCAGATAATTGCTTTTACTTTTTCGTGCACCAAAGACATCAGCTCTTCATAGTCATTGCCTTTGTCGACGCCTCCGACAATCCAGACTGTTGGTCCGGTCATGCTGTCTAGCGCAAAAAACGTGGCGTTGACATTGGTCGCTTTGGAGTCATTGATGTACTGTACATTTTGAATTTTCAGCACTTTCTCTAAACGATGTTCAACACCTTGGAAATTAGACAAACTTTCTCTAATGGTTTCTTTGCGAATTTGCATCAGCTTTGCCACGGAGGTTGCTGCCATTGCGTTTTTCATATTGTGCTTTCCTTCGAGCGCAATATATTCGGTCTCCATGATGAATTCTTCTTCGTTGATAATTACTTCCATTTTGTTGTCTTTAAGATAAGCTCCTTTTTGAAACGTTTTTGTGATTGAAAAAGGAATTAATTGAGCATTTGTTTTGTTTTGTTTTAACCAGTTGCTGATGGCTTCATCATCGGCATCGTAGATGAAAAAATCATCTGCGTTTTGATTCATTGTTATTCTAAATTTTGAAGCGATATACTTTTCATATTGATATTCGTATCGATCTAGGTGATCCGGGCTGATATTGGTGAGTATGGCGATATGCGGCTTATAATTGATGATGCCATCCAATTGAAAGCTGCTCAACTCGAGCACGTAGAAATCGAAGTTTTTCTCCGCAACTTGCCAGGCGAAGCTCTTTCCAATATTTCCCGCCAAGCCAACGTTCAGACCGCCTGATTTGAGCAGATGGTATGTCAGCATTGTTGTTGTTGTTTTTCCGTTGCTACCTGTGATCCCAATAGTGATTGCTTTGGTGAAAGGAGCGGCAAACTCAATTTCTGAGATGACCGGAATTTTCCTTTCATGAAGCTTTTTGACGATTGGCGATTTGTCCGGAATTCCCGGGCTTTTCATAACTAGATTAGCATTCAGAATTTTGTCTTCAGTATGGGTTTCTTCTTCCCATTCGATATCATAATTTGTAAGAACTTTTTTGTACTCTTCCTTAATCTTTCCCATATCAGACACAAAAACTTTGTATCCTTCTTTTTTTCCAAGTATGGCTGTGCCTACGCCACTTTCTCCGCCACCGAGTATCACTAATCTTTGCATTTATCTTAATTTAAGCGTCACAATCGACAAGATGGCGAGGATAATTCCAACGATCCAGAATCGGGTCACAATTTTGCTTTCGTGATATCCTTTTTTCTGATAATGATGATGTAGCGGCGACATGAGAAAAATTCTTCTCCCTTCGCCGAATCTTTTTTTAGTGTACTTAAAATAAGTGACTTGCATAACAACAGAGAGATTCTCAGCTAAAAAGATTCCGCATAGCAGCGGTATCAGTAGTTCTTTTCGAACTGAAATAGCAAGAACTGCAATTACGCCACCAATAGTTAGACTTCCTGTATCACCCATAAAGACTGTCGCCGGATAAGAATTATACCACAGAAAACCTACTAATGCGCCTGCAAATGCAGCAATAAAAACAGTCATTTCTCCCGAATTTGGGATATACATGATATTGAGATAGCTTGAAAAAATAATGTTACCGGACACAAAAGTGAAAATACCCAAGGCAACTACTGATATGGCGGAAGTTCCAGCTGCGAGACCGTCGATGCCATCAGTAAGATTAGCTCCGTTGGAAACTGCTGTGATAATAAAAATTACGATTGGGATAAAGACCAACCATGCCCAACTTTGATAATCATCACCCATCCACGATAGTAATTCAGCGTAATCAAACTCATTGTTTTTAAAGAATGGAATGGTTGTCGCGGTTGATTTTTCGTCAGTTGCGAGTGCCGTAATTACATTCTCTTTTTGATTAATTGTTATCGTATTATCAGCACTTTTTCGGAGCGTTACTCCGGGATGTGAATACAAAACTGCTCCAACGATCAGACCCAATCCAACTTGACCGATTACTTTAAAGATTCCCTTGAGACCTTGTTTATCCTTTTTAAAGATTTTGATGTAGTCATCTATAAATCCGATGGTTCCCATCCACAGCGTAGTAACAATAAGCAGGATGATATAAATATTATTCAGTTTCGTAAATAAGAAGACCGGAATGAGTGTTGCGATGATGATGATAAGTCCACCCATTGTTGGAGTTCCTGCTTTTTCATTTTGTCCGGCTAATCCTAATTCACGCACGGTTTCTCCCACTTGTTGATTGCGCAGAAAACCAATAATTCGCTTTCCATAAATGGTCGAAATCATCAAGGAGAGGATGACAGCTAAAGCCGAACGAAAGGTGATATATTGAAATACTCCGGTTCCTGGAATATTCAGTGTCTTGTCTAGGTATTCAAATAAATAGTATAGCATAAATTCCAATATTTAGAAATCCAAATTCCAACAATTGCAATTTGGAATTTGATTTTTCAGTTATTTCCCCAATTCGCTCAATAGTTCCTTTACAATTTTCATATCGTCAAAATCATAGCGAACGCCTTTTATTTCTTGATAAGTTTCATGCCCTTTACCCGCAATTAGAATAATATCGTTTGGTTGTGCTAGCTGACAAGCCGTCTTGATCGCCTGTTTTCGGTCGGTTATGGAAATTGACTTCTTGAAATTCTGCGGCTCTATTCCGCTTTCCATTTCAGCAATAATCGTCTCAGGATCTTCTGTTCTCGGATTATCAGATGTTATGATAACCTTATCGCTCAGGCTTGTTGCAATACCAGCCATAATAGGTCTTTTGGTCTTGTCACGATCTCCGCCACATCCAACGATAGTTATGAGTTGTTCGTTTTTGGTTCGAACATCATTAATTGTTCTGAGTACATTCTCCAGCGCATCCGGTGTGTGTGCATAGTCTACAATGGCTGTAATCTTGTCGTTTGATATGATGTATTGGAATCTTCCAGAAACGCTTTCCAATTCAGAAAGCAAGCGAAGAACCTCCAAAGAATCGAGACCTAATTCGGTTGCAACTCCATAAATCGCCAACAAGTTATACGCATTGAATGTGCCAATAAGTCGCACCCAAACTTCATTGTCATTAATTTTCATTAATAAGCCTGACATTTGACTTTCAAGAATCTGAGCTCGATAATTCGCGTATGATTTCAGTGCATACGTTAATTTTCTGGCATTGGTATTTTGCAACATAACTGCACCATTCTTATCATCAATATTAACTAATGCAAAGGCAGTTTTAGGGAGAAAATCAAAGAAAGATTTCTTCACGTCGCGATATTCCGCAAACGTTGAATGATAGTCAAGATGGTCATGCGATAGATTTGTAAAAACCCCACCGGCAAATTGCAAAGCTTCAGTTCTTTTTTGATGAATTCCGTGTGAGCTAACTTCCATAAAACAATGCGTCACACCATGATCTACCATTTCGCGGAGAAAACGATTTATAGTAATTGAATCCGGAGTGGTATGAGTTGCTTTATGTTCGGCAACGTCTACCATTATCTTTACAGTGGAAAGCAGTCCAACTTTGTAACCTGCTTTTTGAAACAACTGATACAGCAGTGATGCTATGGTTGTTTTGCCATTTGTTCCTGTGACACCAACCAATTGGAGTTCTGAAGAAGGGTTTCCGAAGTAATTTGCTGCGATAAAAGCAAGTGCTTTGTTGGTATCTTTGACCTGGATGTAAGTAATACCCGAAGCAATCTCATCCGGAAAAGTGTCACATACGATTGCCACTGCTCCTTGCTCGATTGCCTTTTTGATAAAATCATGTCCATTTGACTGTATTCCACGAATGGCCACAAAAAGGTCATTTGATCCGATTTTTCTGGAATCGAAGTCGACGGAATGAACAGGAATATCTGTCGAGCCAATTACCGCCTCGATACTAACTTTGTACACTATTTCCCTTAAGGCAATCACGATAATTCAAGTATTATGGTTGATTTTTTATTGAAAGTTTGTCCGGGTTGGATTGACTGGGATTTAACTTTCCCAGATCCTTTTACTTTAATGTTTAACCCAAGATTTCCAAGCAGTGCAGCAGCATCC
>CANHBE010000041.1 GCA_947458575.1 Flavobacteriaceae bacterium
ATCGATGCAAAAAAACTCATGGCTAATAATATTATTGCAAGTGCATCGAGTGGCAGCAGTATGGAAGTTTTTCCTTTGGTGACTATAAATGCTGATGCCTCCAGTGGTGGATCGATAAACTATCACAACAATCCCAAAAACGTCAACAAAAAATCAACTTCGGGTGGAAGCGTCTCAAGGCAATAGTCATTGCAAATCAAAACCAAGAAATCATTCAACACTTGTTGGATGATTTTTTTTTGATACCTCATAAAAATTTATAATTTAGCCGACGTCTTGGACTTTGGGCAAAAACTCCACCGTACCAATTGCTAAGTATTAAGTATGGAAAAAATCATCAAATTTTTCAATAGGCTTCCTGTCGCTTACTTAATCCGCTATGCATTAATGTCAGAAAATGTAAAAATGAACCAATCTGACGAGTTGGGATGTTTCAACAAGTACAACTCGGTTTCGTCTGTCCCACAACTTTATTTTGAGGTTAATAACAAAATAAATCTCAATCCTGACGATGACGAGTACGAAAAAGCAATCCAAATCGGGAAATACCTTCGAGCCAACATCAAAGGAGGGCGAGGATTGGGACTATCTTCAAAGAAAGCTTTAGAAAAAATGATTACCAACGAGGGCGGCGTTTGCTCCGATTTCTCGCAGATATTCAATAGCTTTTGTCTCATCAACAATATTAAAGTACGTGAATGGGGTTGTATCGATCGGTTGTATAAAGCCCAGTATGGACACACATTTAATGAAATATACAGCTCAAAAAGAAAAAAGTGGATTGCCATTGACATTCACAAAGCAATAGTATTTACTGATAAAGAAGACATTTTACTCTCTGCGTTTGAACTATTCTCTACTTTACGGTCCGGAAATCCAGTCGAGTTCTTGCATTACTCAGATTATATTTCACGAGACCAAGCGCGTACACCCAAAGTATACGCTCCTACCACTATTCCGTTCATTATCTCCAATGAAAAAAGTGCTGAATCAGAGCGATACTTCGAAAAATACGAAGAAACCTTGACTCCGATAGTCATCAATATTATGGTGCTATTAGGTCGAAAAGGTCAGAAGTTTCTATTCGTAATGGACAACTACAAGAACAAATTACTACCTAAGTTTTTGCAAAAGAATCCGGCTTTTAAGAAATAATCTTGATTTCCTCTTGTTTTTGCTAACTTTCCGCCGTAACAAATTATACTATTTTTTTACTAATCCATCAGATTTTTAAAAACTACTTCGATATATGGAACTTCACATTAATAATTTAGAAAAAAAATACAGTAACGGCGTTCACGCATTAAATAATGTAAGCCTTACCATAAACAAGGGTATGTTTGGACTTCTCGGTCCTAATGGCGCCGGAAAATCTTCTCTAATGAGAACACTTGCTACGCTTCAGGATGTAGATAGCGGAACTGTTACTCTTAGTGACATTGACGTTTTAAACGATAAAGAAGCCGTGCGAAAAGTGCTAGGCTATTTACCTCAAGAATTTGGCGTTTACCCGCGAAGTTCCGCAATCGAATTACTGGATTATTTGGCCTTGCTGAAAGGTTTTGAAAATGCGACTGAGAGAAAACAAATTGTTGAACATTTGTTGGTTAAGGTCAACTTATGGGAACACCGAAAAAAAGCCGTTGCCAGTTACAGCGGCGGTATGAAACAACGATTCGGTATAGCACAATCATTAATCGGAAACCCACTTTTAGTAATAGTTGACGAACCAACTGCGGGATTAGACCCGGGAGAACGCAATCGCTTTTACAACATCTTGAGTGAGATTGGTGAAAATACAATTGTTATCCTATCTACCCACATCGTGCAAGACGTGCGTGAACTGTGCACACAGATGGCAGTAATGGACAACGGCAAAGTGCTTTTTAGCGGCAACACAGACGAGGCTTTGTACCAGATCAAGGGTAAAGTATGGGAGAAGAAAGTCTCGAAAGATCAATTGCCGGATTATCAAGAAAATTACAAAGTAATCTCCAATAAATTGGTTGGAGGACAGCCGCTTATTCATGTCTTTTCGGAGTCGGCACTCGACAATGGCTTTGTGCGGGCGGAAGAAAATCTCGAGGATGTTTTCTTTGCCAAACTCAACCAACTTGTATAACCTTAAAAGCCGATAGATTATGTGGAAATTTATCTCTTATGAAATCCGCTATTGGTTGAAAACTCCAATGATTTGGATTTTTCTTTTGATCAATACTCTTTTAGTCTTTGGTGCAGTAGCCTCAGAGAATGTGCAAATCGGTGGAAGCATCGGCAATATTCATAAGAATGCACCTTATGTAGTTGAAACTTTCTACGCGACTATGTCGATTATCAGTCTTTTGATGACCACCGCGTTCATGAATGCTACCGCTAATCGAGACTTTCAGTATGGTATGTATCAATTTGTATTTACTTCACCCATCCAAAAAAGACACTACTTCTTCGGGAAATTTATAGGAGCCGCATTGGTTTCTTTTCTCCCACTGCTGGGCGTTTCATTGGGTGTCATACTTGGGTCATTTTTGGGACCACTATTCGATTGGGTTCCAGCAGAACGATTCGGAGAAACGATCTGGGCAGGTCACATTCAAGGTATCATCATTTTTGCAATACCCAACGTCATTATTTCGGGTGTCTTGCTTTTTGGCCTAGCTATTATCTTTAGAAGTGCTATTGTTTCTTTTATCGGATCAATGCTTATTTTGGTTCTCTATGTCATTTCATCCGGATTTACAGATGACATTCAAAAAGAATGGATTGCCAACTTATTAGATCCTTTCGGAGACCGTCCGTTCGAAATAATGACGAAATATCTCACCGTAGTTGAAAAAAATTCGAATGCTATTACACTTCACGGTGATTTATTGGTAAACCGAATCATTTGGCTTTCCATCAGTGTAGCAATTTTGATGGCTATCTATTCCCGATTCTCATTTTCTATGAGAAATATAAAGATCGGAAAACAGAAGAAAGAAAAAATTGTGGCGATTCCATTGTTGAGCAATCATGTGATTCACACACCAAAAAAGGCAGGTGCTTTTTCGTGTACGACTTTCTTACGTATCACCATTTTTGAAATCAAAAGTGTTGTAAAAAACCCGAGCTTTATTATCATCACTGCCATTGGGATGATCAATTTAGTCATTGGCTTATCAAGCTTTACCGGTCGGTACGGTGTAGCTCAATATCCAGTTACTTATAGTGTAGTAGACACCATTGAAAATGCTTTCAATATATTTATGATCGGATTTATTACTTTCTACACTGGAGTCTTAGTCTGGAAAGAACGTGACAGCAAATTCAATGAAATCCAAGATGCGACTCCTATCCGAACAACAACGCTTTTCTTTACAAAACTAATCGCCATTATCGTAGCTATTGCTATTGTACTTTTATGTACCATACTTTTTGGAATCGCTTCACAAACAATAATGGGTTACTATAACTATGAACTCGATGTTTACTTAAAAGGATTGCTTTTATACCGTCTGAGTGGACTTTCATTCTTGGTGGTGCTTTCCCTACTGTTTCATTATTTGATAAACAATAGATATGTCGCCTATTTTGCATTCTCAGCCTTTATAATTATTAATAGTTTTATCTGGAATGTCCTTGAAATCAATTCCAACATGATTTCATTTGCTGCAAGGCCAAGTGTTACTTACTCGGATATGAACGGCTTCGGGCCTTTTGTACCGGGATTACTTGGATTTACGACCTATTGGACTTTATTCTGCGCTTTCCTCTGCATTATTTGTCTGATATTCTATATCCGAGGTAAAGACCTTTCTGCTGCAAACCGCTTAAGAATGGCTAAGCAGAACGTATCTTCAAATAGGGTTTCATTACTCCTAAGTTTCATTGCATTTCTTATCTGCGGCGGATTTGTTTATTACAACACTGAAGTCCTAAATACCTATGACAGACCAAACGAACTTGAAAAAAAGCAGGTGGCATACGAAAAGCAATATAAGAAATACGAAAATCGACCACAACCAAGATTCTACAAGTTCAATTACACAATCGATATCATGCCTTACGAAAGAAGCGTTGTCGCCAAGGTAGAAAGTTGGGCCAAAAATAAAACCACTGCGCCAATCACAGAGCTTTACATTACGATGCCGGAAATTTCAGATAGTATCGACATTCAAATTCCCGGCAGCACCTTGAAAGTGAATGATAAAGAGCTTTATTTTAGAATTTATAAATTGACAAAACCGCTGGCGCCTAACGATTCTATTCTGATCCAAACCAAGCTTTGGAAGTATAGCAAAGGATTTGAAAACGAAGTCAGTTTTACTTCTCTAACACACAATGGTACATTCTTCAACAGCTCCGATTTACTGCCGCAATTTGGTTATCAACGTAATATAGAAATTACGGACAAAAACAAACGTGTAAAACTCAAATTACCGCCGCGTGAGCGAAGTGCAAAACTCGATCCTAACAATTTGGCAGCCCGCTCTAATACGTATATCAGCAACGACTCTGATTGGGTTGAAGTAAATACAACGATTAGTACATCGGCCGATCAAACTGCCATAGCACCCGGTACTTTACTAAAAGCTTGGACCGCCAACAACCGAAACTACTTCCAATATAGATTAGATCAAAAGTCGCTTAATTTTTATTCTTTTATTTCTGCTAGATACACTGTAGAGAGACAAAAATGGAATGGAATTGACCTCGAAGTTTATTACGACAAACAGCATGCTTATAATGTTCCGAATATGATTAATAGTATGAAAAAATCGTTGGATTATTATACTAAGAACTTCGGACCATACTTTCATAAGCAATGCCGCGTGATCGAGTTTCCACGTTACAGTAGCTTTGCTCAAGCCTTTCCCGGAACAATGCCTTTTAGTGAGGGCATAGGTTTTATAGTGGATCTAAGAGATGTGACCAAGGACGACATTGATCAAGTATTTTATGTGGTTGCACATGAAATGGCACATCAGTATTGGGCACATCAGGTCTGTGGCGCAGATATGCAAGGTAGCGAAATGATGAGTGAAGGCTTTTCCCAATATGCTGCACTTATGGTCATGGAAAAGGAATACGGAAAAGACAAGATGAAAAAATTCCTAAAGTATGAAATGGATGAATATCTATCGGGTAGAAGTCTTGAACTAGAGGGAGAAAATCCACTGATGAAAACTGAAAATCAACAGTACATACACTACAACAAAGCCAGTGTGGTTATGTATTATTTGAAGGAGATGATCGGAGAAAAAAAGGTTAACGAAGCGCTACGAGCCATCGTTGAAAAATTTAGTTATCAAGAGCCTCCTTATGCCACAACAGTCGACGCCGTTGAAGCGTTTCGAAAGGTTACACCGGATTCTCTGCAATACTTAATCGATGATTTATTCGAGAACATTACACTCTTTTCCAATAGAGCTCTGAATGCAACCTATAAGAAAACTGGCAACGATTATGAAGTTACACTAACGACAACATCAGAAAAATTTAGATGTGATGCACTAGGAAAAGAAACCAAAATGCCGATTGCTGATTTTATAGACATCGGAGTCTTTGCTAAATCAGACAACGATCAAAACCTTGGAAAAGTTCTGGTTTACAAAAGAGTAAAAATCACTAAGAAAGACAATGTTTTCACGTTCAAAACAAAAGAACTTCCTGATCAGGTTGGAATAGATCCATACAATTACCTCATTGATCGTATTCCGGACGATAACCTGAAAAAGGTTGAAAAAGTTGATTGATAAAAACTTCTTAGTCATTTTTGTTTTTCTATATTTGGAAAAATTTTAATTTAATGAACAGACTTTTAATCATCTTAGCGATTGTTATGACAAGCCCACTGGTCTTTGCTCAGCAAAAGGAAAAAGTGAAAGGCTCTAAGATCGTGAAAGTTGTTCAGAAAGAAATTACTGAATTCCAAACCCTTGAAACGAAAGACAATCTTGAAATCTTTTTGATTAAGGGTGATCGCTCGTTGCTTGAAATTGAAGCCGATGATAATGTGATTGAGTACATTGAATACAGTGTAAAAGGTAACACCTTGTATTTGTCTACTTCCCGCCAAATAAGCGGCACTAAAAAGTTAAGTGTGCGAATTACTTATACGGATAATTTCAATCTTTTGATTGCCAAAGATGACAGTAATATTACTGCGCTTGCAGAAATCAATCTTCCGGATATTACTTTTAAGATTAACGACAATGCTCGACTATATGCCTATGCAAATGTGAAAAACTTCACCTTGATGCTCGATGACAAGTCGAAAGCGGAACTCAACCTAAAATCGGAAAGTGCCACGATTGAATTGAGCAAATTTGGTCAGTTGAAAGCTCTAATTGCTTCTACAGCAATGAAGTTTGATATGTACCAAAAAACAAAGGCAGTTGTCGAGGGAGATGTCATCAATTTCAAGTTGCGTTTAGACAATGATGCAGATTTTACCGGAGCGAAACTTACCGCAAGAAACGCAGAATTATTGACAGAGGGCTTTGCCGAATGTAGTATTAATGTAGCAACAAAATTGATTTTAGATGCCAAAGGCAAGTCCGAAACCAGACTATTTGGCACTCAAAAATTAGAAATTAAAAATTTTCTCGATAGCGCAGTTTTATCAAAAAAACCAACGAAGTAAATTTCGATAACGCGCTAAAGATCACGTTCAATAAAAAGCCCCGATACATATCGGGGCTTTCTTATTTCAATATTTCTAATTGATTTCCATTATCCTTTAGCTGCTAAATAGCGCTCCGCATCCAAAGCAGCCATGCAACCCGTTCCCGCAGCTGTAATTGCCTGACGGTATACGTGATCCGCGGCATCACCGCCGACAAATACACCAGGCACATTGGTCTTTGATGAACCCGGTACATTAATAATATAACCTGTTTCATCTAAATCAAGATAGTCCTTAAAGATTGCTGTATTTGGTGTATGACCGATAGCTACAAAAAACCCGGTAGCCGGAATTTCTATCTCTGCGCCTGTTGATTTATTTTTAGCCTTTACTGCGGTAACTACTTGTCCGTCGCCAATTACTTCAACGGTATCGTGATGCATCAAAATTTCGATATTCTCCGTCTTGCGCACGCGCTCTTCCATAATCTTTGATGCTCTAAACTTGTCGCTTCGCACTAACATCGTTACTTTTTTGCAAAGTTTAGATAGGTAATGCGCCTCTTCACATGCAGAATCTCCGGCGCCGACGATAACCACTTCCTGATTTCTATAAAAGAAGCCATCACAAACTGCACATGCTGAAACACCGCCTCCTAACTCTAAATACTTTTGCTCTGAAGGCAGTCCGAGGTATTTTGCAGAGGCACCTGTTGAAATGATTACTGTTTCGCAATGCAACTCCTTCGTATCGTTGATCCAAACTTTGTGAAATGGTCCCGAAAAATCTACTCTTGTTGCCCAACCATCGCGCACATCTGTACCAAAACGCTGCGCTTGTTGTTGCAATTGTATCATCATTTCCGGTCCTGTAACACCATCAACATAGCCAGGAAAATTCTCTACTTCGTTGGTCGTTGTCAGCTGGCCACCTGGTTGTGTCCCTTGGTATAAAACAGGATTCATATTAGCTCTTGCAGCATATATTGCGGCTGTATAACCCGCTGGCCCTGAACCTATAATTAGGCATTTAATTTTTTCTATTGTTTCAGACATATACTATATATTGAGAATAAATTTTGTGTCGCAAATGTAAACTTATTCTAAAAGATTCCGCCTTAAAAAATCCTAAAAAACAAGTCGAAAATAAATAAGTTTATTTCCATAAATCGCTTTGCAAAGTAAAATTAAACCTTATCTTTGCGCCTGCTTCGGGGTGTAGCGTAGCCCGGTTATCGCGCCTGCTTTGGGAGCAGGAGGCCGCAGGTTCGAATCCTGCCACCCCGACAACAAATCCTTTTTGCGACAGCAAAAAGGATTTTTTTTATCAAAAAAGAATTCAAGCTCACTTGAAAATTCTTTTTTGATAAAAAAATCTTCCATTTTGAAAAAATGGAAAGGATTTGTTGTAACGACACCCCAATTCAGGATCACGAAGTAATCCTGAAATTTCAATAATGCAAATTCCAACGAAAAGACAACCGATATTTTTCTAACGACACCCCAATTCAGGATCACGAAGTAATCCTGAAATTTCAATAATGCAAATTCCAACGAAAAGTCAACCGAGATTTTTGTGACAACTCCCAATTCAGGATCACGAAGAAATCCTGAAATTTCAATAATGCAAATTCCAAGGAAAAGACAACCGAGATTTTTGAGACAACTCCTATTTCAGGATCAAAAAGTAATCTTGAGTTTTTTCCACCAAAGATGCCGCCAAACAGAGCAAGTAGACAAGCTGCAAAAAACCAACTGCCAATGGCTTATGCTTTTGCCAAAGGACAGCCGCAGCCTAGCCCAGATGGAAATGGCATCCTTTTATAGAACCCTTTCAGAGTTTTGAACTCTGAAAGGGTTCTATAAAAGATAGAATGGACAGCTGGAAAATGCTTCTAAAAAAACAATCAAAAAAAATAGAAATACGTTTCTCGCGGAAGCAAGAAATTGAGTTTGAATTCATACCTTTGCCCACGTTTTCAAAAAACCCGATTGGATAGTATGTTGATTTTTTTATTTTACTTTTTTATTGCCATTGTTGCCATTCAATTTTTCTACTACGTAGTAGTTTTCGGGAAGTTTGCTTTCACTGCTTGTGCCAAAAACAACCTGAAAAAAATACCGATATCTGTCATTGTTTGCGCAAAAAATGAAGAAGACAACGTGCAAAAATACATACCAATATTAGCTGAGCAAGACTACCCGGATTTTGAAATTATACTTATTGATGACGCTTCCAGCGATGCAACCTTGGATATTTTTGAAGAATTTGAAAAACAATATTCCAATATTCGTTTGGTAAAAGTCGTCAATAACGAGGCCTTTTGGGGTAACAAAAAATTTGCGTTAACACTCGGGATCAAAGCAGCAAAGAAAGAATATCTATTGTTTACAGATGCGGACTGCTACCCTACTTCCAAAAATTGGATCAGGGAAATGAGTTCTAATTTTACCGCGCAGAAAACGATTGTCTTGGGTTACGGCGCCTACGAAAAAATCGCCGGCTCATTCCTAAATAAACTGATCCGATTTGAAACGTTGATGACAGTAGTCAATTACTTTTCATGGGCTAAAATCGGTAGACCTTATATGGGCGTCGGTAGAAATATGGCCTACAAGAAAGAAGAGTTTTTTAAGGTGAATGGATTTATCAATCACATGAAAATTCGCTCCGGTGACGATGATTTATTTATCAATGAAGCCGCTAAAGGAAGCAATACAACGATATGCTGCTCGCCTGATAGTTTCACCTATTCACTGCCCAAAACAACCTTCAAAGAATGGTTCATTCAAAAGCGAAGACACCTCACAACGGCATCCCACTACAAAGCATTTGATAAGACGCAATTGGCCTTATTTCAATTCTCACAAATCGCTTTTCTGTTGCTGGCAACATTGCTGTTAGCACTACAATTCCAATGGATCATCGTAGCAAGTTTGGTTGGTTTCCGTTATATTTTTGTGTGGACAACCCTCGGATTATCAGCCGTTAAACTAAAAGAAAAAGACGTCATGTATTGGCTACCAATTGTAGAAATTGTATTGCTCTTTACACAAATGAACCTATTTGTTACTAATCTTTTCGCCAAACCTGAACATTGGAAATAACAAAAAATATTGAACTGGCAAAACAAGGCGATCAGGTTGCCTTTACCTTTTTGCTTGATCATTATTGGAATGAAGTGTATGGTTTTATGCTCAAACGCACAGAAAATGAAACTGATGCCGAAGACATAACCATCGAAACTTTTGCCAAAGCGTTCGACAAAATCGCTACCTATAACCCAGAATTTCAATTTAATACTTGGCTTATTGCCATTGCCAAAAATGTGCATATCGACTTGCTGAGAAAACGAAAATCTTCCCTTTTTGTAGATTATTCAGACGATAACGACTACCACGCGTATAACATAGCTGACAGCGCGCCATCGGCGGAAGACAAAATCATAACCGAGCAAAATTTGTCACAGTTGCTTCGGGATATCAAGGAACTGAAACCACATTATCAAGAGGTAATTCAATTACGGTATTTTCAGGAAATGAGTTACCAAGAAATCGCCGACGAATTGCAAGAACCACTCAATAACATCAAAATAAAATTGCTACGTGCCAAGAAATTATTAGCAGAAATTATTGAGAAGAAACTCTAGATCGAGAATAGGTTTAACTGTGGAATCGGTTAACCGTTTAATCGAAAATTAAATTTTTTGTAGTTCGTTTTTTTGTCGGAGCTTTTTCCCGCCATCCGTTCCCAAACTTTTGCGGCACGCGAGTCCGGCAAAATGTCAAGCTGAAAACCGCCGCAAAAGGTTTTCCTCTTCTGTCGGGGCTAGGGCTCATCTCTCCAAAAGTAATCTAAAGGTCAACGATTAAACCGTTTAGCGATTAAACGATACAACAACTCCACAATATTTCACTCTCACGCTGCGTTCTCAAAAAAAAGCGCGCTATGGTAGGATAAATACTTAACCCATAAATTTTTGAATTATGTCAAAATTTAGTATTTATTCCAAAGCATGGATTGACCAGGTTTTTGAAAACAAGAACCAAGACTACGGAGCTTTTCAATTGCGTCAAAAAAGTGATGAAACTACGCTACTAGCTTTCTGCTTGGGCTTAACGGTTGTCGCTACCATACTGACGATTCCAATGCTGATTGGTAGTTTTAACGCTCAATCAGAACCTGACTTGTCAGATCCTTTGACAATTTCGCCGGCTATCAAACTTTCGAATTATAAGACGAATCCACCGCAAAGACCAAAGAAAACAGTCGTTCCCATTTCGAGAAAAAACACGTCATCAGCCGAAAATCAAAAAGCTTTGATTAATCCTGAAATCGCAAGCGCTATTGATCCGACAACTGAAATAACAACAAAAAATCAGGGTGAAAGTAGTAAAGGTTCAGAATCCGCTAGCCAATCCAATACTGAAAAGAACGTTGGAACCGGACAAACCACTGCCGAGAGTTTCACAAATCGGGAATCAAAAGATGATGAGTCTATCAATACAACACTTTCGGTAGATAAGCTTCCTGAATTTCCGGGCGGACTAAAAGCTTTTTACGAATATGTAGGCAACAAGTTTGAAGTGCTGGATGTCGAAGAAACCAAAACCGTCTATCTTTCATTCATTGTGGAAAAAGACGGCAGCATCAACGATGTCAAAGTAATTAGAAGCTCATCGCCATCAATCGACAGAGAAGCAATTCGCGTATTGAAGTCGCTGCGCACCAAATGGAAACCCGGCATAAAAGACGGACAAAATGTAAGAACGCTCTATCGGCTCCCCATTACCATAAAAAAAGCAGCACCTTAGTGCTGCTTTTTTTATGCTTTCTTCACAAACTCAGTTCGTAGAACCATCGCGCTTTTATTGACACGACAATCTATTTCTGCTGGATCATCGGTGAGGCGAATGTTCTTCACCATCGTTCCTCGTTTGATTACTTCTGAGGAACCACGCACTTTCAGGTCCTTGATCACAGTAACTGAATCACCATCATTCAAAATATTGCCATTGCTATCTCGTACTTCCATCAGATGCTATTATTTCTTTTTTGAAGTTTTCTTTTTACCTGTCGCTTTTTTGGTTTTTGTTGGAGTCGCTGCTTTGACAGGCTTTACAGGCTGCTTGACATAACCTTTATACAAACCTTCTTCCTGAGCTCTTTTCTTGGCATTTTCAGCTCTTTGCTTCGGATCAGGATGCGAACTCATCATACGGGTGATGACTGAAGAATCCTGACCTTCACTCATCTTGGCTAAAATATTAAAAGCTGATTCAACCGCGTTTACGTTATATCCGTGTCGCTTCATAAAATCATAGGAATAAGTATCTGCATCGGTTTCTTGCTTTCTACTGTGTTTACTATCAATTAATGCGTTAGCGATTTTTCCCAATTGACTATCTGTCACCGCAGCTACTTTATCCGACTGTGAAGCCGCGGCGTCAATTAGCGCTTCTTTTTGATAAGCCGATCGAATCGCATCCCTCGAATCACTATTGGCAACGTGACCAATTTCATGACCGATTACCGCTAATAATTCATTGTCATCCATGATGTCCATCAATCCTGAAAACACGCGAACGCTCCCATCTGCGGTGGCAAATGCATTAACATCTTTTACTAAATACACTTTGTAATTCAGAGCAAGTCCATCTTCTTTCGCGTGCTTGCCAAAAACCCGATTCAATCGAATGGCATATTTATCTTTAGCGTCAGCCACTTTGTTTTCTTTATCCATTTGATCAACCGCCTGCTTGGACAGTGCAGCAGCATCTTCATCACTAAAGGTCAAGCTCGTTAAACCTTTTTGTACAGCACCTAGGGCTCTTTCTCCAAGATTAATCTGAGCTGTCACAGCAGTACTGCATAACAACATCAGAACTACAGTCGAAATCATAACTTAAAATTTCATCTTTACATTTTTTATAAATTCTGAGCAAAGATAGTAAGTATCTCAATTTTGGGGTCAACATTTTAAAATAATCTTATCGCGGAAAATCCAAAAAGCAGTCTTTTTTAATACATTTGAAATTGTTCAAAAACGACTAGATGAAAAAATTCAGCACCCAAGAAAAATTAAAACACCTACTAGGATTCCCCGTCATCGTTGCCGCACTGGGCTATTTCGTCGATATATACGATTTGCTGCTATTTGGGATTGTGCGTGTGCCGAGTTTAAAATCGATGGGACTTGACGTTGACGTAGCAGGAACATACATTCTCAATTTTCAGATGACCGGTCTCATTGTTGGCGGAATTTTGTGGGGTGTTCTCGGTGACAAGAAAGGAAGATTGTCGGTACTATTCGGTTCGATTCTCGTGTATTCTTTGGCCAACATCGCATGCGGTTTCTTGCCTCAATTGGATTTTGCAGATCCGGTGTTGATTTATGCTTTATTGCGATTTATAGCTGGTGTTGGACTTGCGGGCGAATTAGGGGCTGGGATTACCTTGGTTTCTGAAACACTGCCGAAAGAACTTCGAGCGATAGGCACTTCTTTGGTAGCGGGTTTTGGGATTTTAGGCGCTGTCGTGGCGCAACTGACTGTAGAACTTGCCGACAACTGGACAACGGCATACTTTATCGGCGGCGCGCTTGGACTGGCATTATTAATCTTGCGGATCAGCGTTGCGGAAAGTGGTATTTTCGAAGCAGTCAAGCAAGATGCTACGATTAAAAAAGGAAACTTCATTTCATTTTTCAGTAAAAAAAGTCGATTAATAAAATATGCAAAATGTATCGCTATCGGATTACCCATATGGTATTGCATTGGTATATTAGTGCTGATGGCAAATCAGTTTGCACCAGAAATGGGCATCAAGACTTTGGAGCC
>CANHBE010000042.1 GCA_947458575.1 Flavobacteriaceae bacterium
ATCACGGTCATGAATACGTTGACCATTAATTTACATCTTCTGATGGTCTCGTTCTACAGACCGACTAAAAGTAGATACAAAATTATCTGTGAGGAGAAAGCTTTTCCCTCTGATCAATATATGTTTCAGAGTCAAGTACGCTTTCACGGGTACGACCCCAAAGACGCAATTGTGGAGGTAAAACGCCGCGACGGCGAACACAATATTCGATTGGAAGATGTGCTGGCAAAAATCAAAGAAGTAGGCGACGAGCTGGCTTTGGTGTTGTTTGGAGGCGTCAATTATTATACGGGTCAAGTATTCGATATCAAAACCATCACAGCTGCCGGACATGAAGTAGGCGCTCAAGTGGGATGGGATTTGGCACATGCCGCAGGAAATATCAAACTGGCACTACATGATTGGGATGTAGATTTCGCTTGTTGGTGTAGCTATAAGTATATGAATTCTGGTCCAGGGAATGCTTCTGGCTGTTTTGTCCACGAAAAACATCACAACAACAAAGAACTTCCTCGATTTGCAGGCTGGTGGGGTCACAACAAAGAGAGACGTTTCAAGATGGAACCCGATTTCGATCCTGTTCATGGCGCAGACGGTTGGCAAGTGAGCAATCTCCCGATACTTTCTTTGGCACCTTATCTGGCATCGGTAGAAATGTTTGAGGAAGTCGGCATGGATGCCCTTATCGCTAAAAGAGATTTAATAACTTCCTATCTGGAGTTTGTCCTGCACGAAATTGATAAGGAAGTAGAAAGTGTTTTTGAAATCATCACGCCAACCATTCCGGAACAACGTGCGTCGCAATTGTCGGTCTTCTTCCATGGTCAAGGTCGCTCTTTGTTCGAGTATTTGATGAAAAATGGTGTCGTGACAGATTGGAGAGAACCCAATGTGATTCGCTTTGCGCCGGTACCATTATATAGCTCTTTTGAGGATATGTATGAATTTGGTCAAATATTGAAAAGAGGTATTATTCGATAGTTCGATATTGCGAAGCTTTGAAATGAGTTGCGAAAAATAATTATGATGACCTCGAAATTTATATCAACCCCAAATAATAGATGCTAGATTGTATGCTTTGATACTAACTATCTAATAATCGGATAATTTAAATATGAATAAACAAGACAAAATAAAAAACTTCGATCCATCACAACCGGGTTTAGCCGACGAGAGCATCTTCGGATTGCCGTTTACGGCCGAAGAAAGTGAAATCATTATTATTCCTGTACCTTGGGAAGTAACTGTCAGTTATGGGTCGGGCGCGTCTAACGGACCTGACGCCATTTTGGAAGCTTCATTTCAAGTTGATTTGCAACATCAAGATTTTCCGGATCTCTGGAAATTGGGAATTTATCTTGATTTGAATGAGAAAACCGCAAACTGGAGAGACAACAGCGACAAGTACAAAGGCATGGCACAACCTATTATTGCTGCTTTAGAAAGCGGTGAAGTCATCGAAAGTCACCCAGCCTTACAATCTGATTTGGATAAAATAAACAAAGTTTGCCGAGAACTCAAAGATGAGGTTCGAGAACGTGTGTTGTACTGGATGAAGAAAGGAAAGAAAGTAGCTTTGTTGGGCGGAGATCATTCCACGCCTTTGGGATATTATGAAGCGCTGGCAAGTCAACACGAAAGCTTTGGTATCTTGCATTTAGATGCACATATGGATTTACGAATAGCGTATGAAGGATTTACCTATTCGCACGCATCCATAATGTATAATGCACTTCAATTACCGCAAATTGCCAAAATAGTGCAGATTGGTATTCGCGATTTTTGTCAGCAAGAAGTTGAAACAGTCATGAAACAAGGTAAACGAGTACAAGTGCATACCGATGCCGATATGAAAGCTGAAACATTCCAAGGGAAATCATGGGACGAACAATGTGACCACATCATTGCTTCACTACCACAAAAAGTGGCCATTAGTTTTGATGTAGATGGGATGTATGCGTGGTATGGACCCAACACAGGAACGCCAGTTCCCGGTGGATTCTCATACGAGCAAGCTACTTATTTGTTTAATAAATTAGCAGATTCCGGCAAGGAAATCATCGGATTTGATTTTGTGGAAGTGGCACCTGGTGACAATGACTGGGATGGTAATGTTGGCGCGAGAATGCTTTTTCACCTCTGTGGAATATTGGCTAAAAACAACGGAATGGAAGTCGGAAAGCGAATTTCATTCTATCAAGGATAATATTTTGTTCTACTCAAATAAAAAAACCTGTTGAATGACAGGTTTTTTTATTTCGTTTTTTTTTAATTTTTTTCAAAAACACATTCAATTTCGAATTGCACCCTTAATAAAAAATGGGTATGATTGATTAAATCATAAAAATTAGCAAGCTCTCATTTGAATTTACAGGGGTGTGATTTTTATTCTATACTTTTGCGATAAATAATAGATCTTTATTTATGAGAAAAATTGTCCTCAGCGTAATTTTAGTTTCTTTATTGATTATCACTCTTTTTTCTGATATTATATTTAAATCTGCACCAACGCCTACTGCGACAGGAAATTTTGACACTGGTGACATAGGTTGGATGCTAATGGCCACAGCGCTGGTATTATTGATGACACCCGGGTTGGGTTTCTTCTATGGGGGAATGGTCGGAAAGAAGAACGTAATCAGTACCATGCTGCAAAGTTTTATGGCCATGGTTATCGTTTCCTTATTGTGGGTGGTTATCGGTTTCGGATTGTCCTTCGGACCTTCGATTGGCGGTGTTATCGGGAATCCGCTGCCGTACTTGTTTTTTCAAAACGTGGGTGTGGATACATCATGGAGTCTTGCTCCGACCATTCCATTTTTGCTGTTCGCGCTCTTCCAGGCGAAGTTCGCGATCATCACCCCGGCACTGGTGACCGGCGCATTCGCTGAAAGAATTCGGTTTTGGGCCTATTTGCTTTTCATGGTTTTGTTTATTCTTTTTATTTATGCACCATTAGCGCATTGCACCTGGCATCCGGATGGTTTGTTGTTTAAGTTGGGTGTGCTTGATTTTGCCGGAGGGACCGTCGTACATATGAGCGCAGGATGGGCAGCCTTGGCAGGAGCGATTTTCTTGGGGAAACGAAAAGTACAGCAAGTAGCCCCGGCCCGAATTACCTATGTGTTGCTTGGGACGGGTTTGCTTTGGTTCGGTTGGTTTGGCTTCAATGCCGGTTCGGCAATGGGAGCCAATGGTTTGGCAGTTCAAGCGTTATCCACCACGACCGTTGCAGCGGCAGCGGCATCTATGGCTTGGGTGTTTTTGGATAAAATTATGGGACATAAAATCTCTGCCATGGGCGCTTGTATCGGTGCTATCGTTGGTTTGGTAGCAATAACACCTGCCGCAGGTTATGTTAGTATTCCACATAGTATATTTATAGGGATAGTAAGTAGTATTGTTAGCAATTTTGTAGTCTTGAAATTTCCAAAAGGAAAAATTGACGAT
The DNA here is from genome assembly GCA_947458575.1 of Flavobacteriaceae bacterium. Classification (GTDB taxonomy): domain Bacteria; phylum Bacteroidota; class Bacteroidia; order Flavobacteriales; family Flavobacteriaceae; genus Flavobacterium. The sequence goes on from CANHBE010000042.1 coordinate 3,451, forward strand.
GCGTTAGATGTTTTTGGATGTCATGGCGTGGGTGGAATGACCGGTATGTTATTGACGGGCGTCTTTGCTTCGAAGTCAGTTAATGCCGCGGTGGTTGATCAAGGGTTGATTTTTGGCGAAACAACCTTATTTATCAATCAGCTGACGGCTTTGGTCTGTGTTTCTGTATTTGCATTTACCGCTTCGTATGCGTTATTTTATATAGTTAATATAATGACACCTTTGCGCGTCACGAAGGAAAAAGAGGAATTAGGATTAGACATTACGCAACACGGGGAGTTTTTGTAAAAGGCCATCACGTCTGCTCGCTCCGTCGCTAAAGATGTTTACTAAACATTTTTTTACGCTTGGCCGCGTGAGGGATAGAGCGATTGTTTGAGCTCTTTTTTGTTTTAGAAAAAGCGCCTCGACTGCTCTTGGGGTGAACAAACAAAAAAAGCGAGTGCGATAGCCCGACCCTTGTGGTCACGCCCAAATAAATCGCACAATTTTCAAGGTTACTTCAGATTATTATTTATTTTTGTTTCCTACCATTTACTTAATTTCTTGATGCAAGAATCGAAAAAAATTGCTGTCGTTGGTTCCGGATTAGTGGGTTCGTTATTGGCGATTTATTTAAAAAAAGCAGGACATACAGTTCACGTTTTTGACAGAAGTCCCGACATTAGGAATATTGAGTTCTCTGGCCGTTCTATTAATTTAGTCATGTCTGACCGAGGTTGGAAAACACTTCGCGACATCGGACTTGACGAAGAGATTAGACAAATTGGAATTCCGGTTGATAAACGCGCCATTCATATGACCGATTCTTCGCTGAATTATCAATATTACGGCAAAGAAGGTGAGGCTATTTTTTCTCTGTCACGCGGTATTCTCAACCGGAAAATGATTGATTTAGCAGAAGCTGCCGGTGTCGAGTTTTTCTTCGAACACAAGATTTGGGATGTTACACTTTCTGATGCAACCTTGCATATTGGCGAAACCGAAAGAGGTGAGTGGGAGGAACTAAAATACGATTTGGTTTTTGGGTCTGATGGTGCTTTTTCTCGCGTAAGACATCGCATGCAACGCCAAAGTATGTTCAATTATTCGCAGGAGTTTTTGAAAATTGGTTACAAAGAATTGCACATTCCTGCCAATGAAGACGGCACTCACAAACTGGATAAGAATTCGCTTCATATATGGCCTCGTGGCGATTATATGTTAATGGCTTTGGCGAATCTTGACGGCAGTTTTACCTGTACGCTCTTTATGCCACACCAAGGCGAAAATTCGTTTGAAAATCTTAAAGATAAAGAAACGCTCGAAGCTTATTTTGCTGAACATTTTCCTGATACTGCAGCTGTAATTCCAGATTTGGTAGAAGATTTTTTCAAGAATCCGACGAGTTATTTGGTGACGATGAAATGTTTCCCATGGACATTTGAAGATAAAGTAGCGTTGATTGGCGATGCGTGTCACGCTATTGTTCCGTTTTATGGGCAGGGCATGAATGCTGGTTTTGAAGACATCACGGTGCTCAATGAAATGATGACACAATACGGAAATGACTGGGATAAGATTTTTTCAGAATACGAAAACTCTCGCAAACCCAATGCAGATGCCATTGCCGAATTGTCGTATCGCAATTTTATGGAGATGAGCACCAAAACCGCTGATGCGAAATTTCTACTGCAAAAGAAAATTGAAAAGTGGTTTTCTGAAAAGCACCCGGACAAATGGATGCCGTTGTACAGTCGAGTGACTTTCAGTCTTCGCCCATACTCTGAAGCGCTGGCACTAGGCAACCAGCAAAATGCGATCATGGATCAAGTGATGCAATTGCCAAATATTGAAAGTATTTGGAATACGGAAATTGTAGAAAACAAAATCTTGGAATTGTTAGGTTAGTTTACCGTAAAGCGCGCAAGGAATTTTTGATTATTGAGCGCAAGGTTCGCAATTAGTTTATGATCACATTTTTTTGGAGCTAGTTCCTGCTGTTGATTTTACGTAAGCAAGGCGAATTGAACGAAAAAAATCAAAAAGTTATTTTTTTAATTGTCTCTTGATGAACCCTTTCAGAGTTTTAAACTCTGAAAGGGTTATAAATTGAGAATCTTCCCTATCATCTAGGCGAGAAGAATAGAGTTCTTTTGCGGCTGTGAGCCCTTACCATATTTATTTTGTCACCTCATGACGTTTCAGCTATTTATCTTTGCGTTCATAGCGTAAACCATTGCGCACTTTGCGGTAAAAATCATTCCTCCCGATGCACCTTATTAAAATCGAAAGCCGGATTGCAAATCGCAATATATTCGCAAGGTTCGTCAAACGGATTCGAGTATTGCACGCGGGTATTTTTCTGGATATGAATGGATTGGCCTTTTTCTAAAATCACAACCTCGTCCGCAATGATGAATTGCTTTTTCCCAGAAATAATAAAAGTATACTCATCAAATTCCGGCGTTTGAAAAGGTTCGCTCCAATGTGGCGGCGCAATCATGTGGGCGATTGAAATATTTGAATTGTTCGTTGTTGCCAGTCCGTGATGCTCTTCAATTAATTTTCCATCGGTAGTTGGAACAACAAAAGGTGATTTTTGAATGGTGTATTTTTTCATAGTTTTAGGAAAGAGAATCAAATGACAAGACAAATCGATGACATATTTAAGATCTTATTTCTTGTATCTAACTTCTTTATATTAATCAATTACATGTTGAAACACTTCTAAATATGCGCCAAACGGGTCGGATGCGCATCCGGAAATCATGGATTATTTTTTCGATTGGGAGCCGGGAACCTGCTGTCCACTCTATCTTTTGCGTCATCAGATTGGAGCTAACAAATGAGGTAAACTCCGCCGCAAAAGGATGCCGTTTCCATCAGGGCTAGGGCAATAAGCAGGGAAGAAATATTCAATTAAATTCGAATTTATCACAACCCAAAACCTACAACTAACAACTAACAACTAACAACTACTTCTTAAACATCTTACTCAAAATACTAAACGCCCCACGAATAAAGGTTGCACTGGTTACCACTTTCAGCACTGATTTTCCAACAACACTCGCTGTGCTGGGTTCCTTGCTTTTTGATTCTTCTGTTGCTTGTTCCTCTTCGACATGCGTGGCTTGTTGGTAGGCCGCTTCTATTTTTTTGGTGAGCATCTCGTAGGCACTTTCTCGATCGATGGTTTCGTTATATTTTCTGACGAGTTTTGATTTGGAGTTGATTTCTGCGATTTCGTTTTCCGTTAAAACATCCATTCTGCTTTTAGGTGCACGAAGCATAGTCGCAGCCAATGGTGTTGGGATACCTTTTTCATTTAAAGCAGTTACTAGTGCTTCACCAATTCCGAGCGAGGTGATTAACTCATCTGTTTTGTAAAACTCAGAGGTAGGATAATTGTCGGCGGTCATCTTAATAGATTTCCGATCATTGGCCGTAAATGCCCGCAAGGCATGTTGAATTTTTAATCCCAATTGGGCGAGAACGCCGCTTGGTACGTCCATCGGATTTTGGGTGATAAAGTAAACACCAATGCCTTTGGAACGAATGAGCTTTATCGTGGTTTCAATTTGGTCGAGCAAGGTCTTGCTGGCTTCATCAAAAATAAGGTGAGCTTCGTCAATAAATAAAACCAGTTCAGGTTGCTCTGCATCTCCTTTTTCCGGCATTTGCTGGTAGATTTCTGCCAACAAACTGAGCATAAAAGTGGAAAATAGCTTCGGTTTGTCTTGAATGTCGGTGAGTCTAATGATGTTGACGTATCCTTTTCCATTTTCATCAAATCGCATTAAATCATTAATGTCAAATGAGGTTTCGCCAAAAAACAAATCGGCATCCTGTTGTTCGAGTTCAATGATTTTTCGCAGGATAGTTCCTGTACTTGAGGGCGATATTTTTCCATAGGCTGACTCAATTTCTTCTTTACCTTCTTCCGTAATATAATTGATGATCTTCTTAAAATCTTTCAAATCCAGTAAAGGCATTTTGTGATCATCACAGTATTTGAATATGACTGATACAACGCCTGCCTGGGTGTCGTTAAGATTGAGAATTCTTGAAAACAAAACCGGACCAAACTCAGAAACCGTTGCGCGAAGCCTTACACCATCTTGTTGCGACAGGGTTAGCAATTCAACGGGGAATGCAATAGGATTAAATGCTATGTTCAGTTTTGCATGACGTTCGGTAATGAAAGGTTTTTCTGCACCTTCTTTAGCAATGCCGCTGAAATCTCCTTTGATATCCATCATGAGAACAGGAATCCCAAACCCTGATAATTGCTCTGATAATACTTGTATAGTCTTGGTTTTTCCTGTACCTGTTGCTCCGGCAATGAGGCCATGACGATTTAATGTTTTAAGTGGGATTTTGACTTGAGCTTCGGGCACAACTTCGCCGCCAATCATGGCAGCACCAAGTAGTATGCTTTCGCCTTTTGTGCTGTAACCGTTGTTGATTGAAGCGATAAAATCTGAGTTCTTAGACATATTAAATTCTATTTTAAGGTAGTGCAAGATAAATTTTTGCATTTACTTTTACGCAAGAAACAGCAAAGATATTTTGAATAAAATGATTCTCAACTGTACAATAATATTGTGCTTTATATTACAATAATACTTGTTTTCTGCGTTTCCAATTAGTTAGTCACTCATTTGTGTCCATTTATTTGGTTTTACAGGTTGTTTCTGTGAGTGTAGAGCCTTTACAGGGCTGTTTTTGGAGCGAAATCAATTAAACTAAAAAAAGTTTTTTTATTTCAACTAAAAAATTAAATTTGCTGCTATTCAAGTTCACTAACAACTAAAACGAATAAATTATTAAAACTTTTAAAAATTAAAAAAATGGCAAACGTTAAAAAAGAAAGTGGTTCTAAAGGCGGAGATATGTTCTCAGGAATTGTAATCGTCGCATGTATTTTCGTGGGATGGATTATTTGGAATTTCATCATGGGAGATGGTTCTAACTTTGAAGGTGGAGTTAACACAGGGCATCCGCTACCTGGGAATTATTTGGCAATGGTATATAAAGGAGGACCAATTGTACCGGTTTTGATGGGATTGTTGTTGATGGTAATCGTTTTTTCTTTCGAACGTTACATGGTGATTACTAAGGCTGCTGGAAAAGGTAGTTTGGATAAATATATGAAAGGAATCTCTGCTGATATTACAAAAGGAGATATTGACGGCGCTTTAGCAGCATGCGACAAACAGCAAGGTTCGGTTGCAAATGCTATCAGATCAGCGTTGGTGAAGTATCAAGAAGTTAAAAAAGAAGGAATGGATAGTGAAACAGCGTCTGAAACAATCCACAAAGAAATCGAAGAAGCGACTGCTTTAGAAATGCCAATGTTGGAGAAACATATGACAATACTTTCTACTTTGGTCTCTTTGGGAACGTTAGCGGGTCTTTTGGGTACGGTAACAGGTATGATCAAGGCATTCGGTGCTTTGGCATCTGCAGGAACTCCAGATCAAGCGATGCTTGCAAATGGTATCTCTGAAGCATTGATCAATACTGCAACAGGAATTTCTACTTCCGCTTTAGCAATTATTGCTTATAATTTCTTTACATCGAAAATCGATACTTTGACTTATTCGATTGATGAAGCAGGGGCTACAATTGTGAATACATACAGACATTTTAGAGGTCAGAAAAACTAAGAAATCTATTTGTCAAAACCGGCTATTTGGTCGATTCTTGACTTCTAGTTAAAAATATTATATATGGGTAAAGTAAAAATGGGCAAAAAAGCAGCGTCTATTGACATGACTGCAATGTGCGATGTAGCTTTCTTATTGCTTACGTTTTTCATTTTGACAGCGACCGCAAAACAGCCTGAGCCTATGTCGGTAGACACACCAGCATCTACAGTTCAGACCAAATTACCGGAGACCGACCTAGCAACACTGACCGTGGGAAAAGGGAAAGTATACTTTGATTTGAAAGGGCGTGAGGTTCGAAAGAGAACTTTAGAATTGATGGGTCAAAAATACGGTGTTACTTTTTCAGATGAGGAAATTGAGAAGTTTGCAATCATGGAAGGATTCGGTGTTCCAATTCAAAATTTGAAAACGATAATTGCAATGACAAGCGCGGATCGAAATAAATCCGATTTGCAACCCGGTATTCCAAAAGATTCATTAGACAATCAACTTGCTGAGTGGATTCAAAACGCGCGAATCGCTAATATTGAGGAAAACGACAAAGAATTGCAGATCGCTATCAAAGGAGATGCAAAGGAAGAGTATCCTGAAATCAAGAAAATCATGGATATCTTACAAGACCAGAAAATTAACAGTTTTAATTTGGTGACTGGTTTACGAGGAAAAGATTTTTAATGTATTAAAAAATAGAAAATGGCTGAATTAAATACGGGCGATAGCGGTGGTGGTAAGAAAGGCAGTAAGAAGGTAAGAAGTAAAAAGCAGAATTCAAAAGTTGACTTGACTGCGATGGTTGACTTGGCTTTTCTTCTGATTACGTTCTTTATGTTGACAACCTCACTATCCAAGCCACAGTCGATGGATCTCGGTTTGCCCGATCCAAATGAAAAGGGTGACGACACGAAAGTGGACGAGAATCGTACCATGACTATCTTAATGGGAGACAATAATAAGCTTGTACGATACGTTGGGCTTTTGTCAGCGCCAGTTAAAGGAGGAGCTCCAAAAGATTTTGCCTATGGAAAGGATGGAATTCGTAAAGAATTGTTGGCAAGAAAAGAGCTGGTCTTGGAGTATACAGGAAAAAAAGACAAAGGGATGATTGTGATCATCAAACCAAGTAAGAAGTCGAATTACAGAAATTTGGTTGATATTTTAGATGAAATGGCTATCGTTGATGTTCCAACGTACGCTATTGTAAATGATTACAGCCCGGAAGAGAAAAAATTAATTGGAGAAGGTCCAGGTGCAGCGTCAAGTCCTGCTGCCGAAACGGCGAATCCATAATTTATAATCTAATTAAAAAAAAATAGTAAAAATGAAATTAGATTTATTAAATAGTCAATGGCTTGAAATCGTTTTTGAAGGACGAAATAAAAGCTATGGTGCATACGAATTGCGAAAGTCAAATTCTAAAACTTCAACTAAAGCATTTGTTTTTGGAGCTGTAGTTTTTGCTTTTTTGGTTAGTATTCCAATGTTAGCAAGACTTATACCGGATTCTTCGGGTGAAGATGATACTTTGGACAAGAAAATTGTAACGGTGAAACTTCCACCGAAAGAAAAGCCAAAAGAAAATTTACCTCCACCTCCACCTCCACCACCAAAAGTGGATCAAGTGAAATTCGTTAAACCTGTCGTTGCTAAAGCAGAAGAAGTGACGGAGGAACCACCTAAAATCACTGAGATTAAGGACAAAAAATTGGGAGCTGAAACAATCAAAGGAGATCCCGATGCTGAGCTTACTGTTGAGCCTGTTGGAAATGGTCCTAAGGACGTGGTTGAAGAAGATAACAGTATCTACAACACTGCCGGTATCGAGGTGAAGCCTGATTTTCCTGGTGGAATAGAAAAGTTTTACAAGTATGTAAGTAAAAACTACAATGTTCCTGAAGAGGAGGGACTGAAAGGAAAAGTTTTCGTTTCTTTCGTAGTGGAAAAAGACGGGTCTTTGACAGATATTAAAGTTCTTCGAGATATAGGTTATGGAACTGGTAAAGAAGCTATTCGAGTTTTGAAAACCTGTCCAAAATGGAATCCCGGCGAACAAAATGGTAAGAAAGTACGTGTGCTTTATTCTTTACCTATTAGCATTCAATCAGCCGAATAATGCTTCAAAAAATACTTATTCATTTCAAGAAGAAATCGCTTAAAGAGCGGTTTCTTCTCGTTATAGGAATGTTGTTTTTTTTACTTTATCTTATTTTAGGTTTGATATTGATTTTTTGGAAGTCAATACCAATTACGATGGAACCGAAGTACAGAATTGCTTTCGGACTATTACTAATTGTCTATGCTTACATTAGGTTTACCAGATTTTTTGCAAATCAAAATAAAGAGATATGAAGAAGATTTTTTTTAGTGTATGTCTTGTTTCCCTATTACTGTTAATGGTAACCTGCAAACAAAGTGAAGCCACATCTGAAAACGAAACCATTTTAAAAGGCGAAGCAACTGTTTTTGTTGATGAATCACTTACGCCCGTTGTGGAAGGTTTGGTACAGATTTTCGAGAGCAAATACCCTGCAAAAATTAATATCGTTTCAAAATCTGAGGCCGAAGTAATTCAAGCTTTGGCAGCGGACAGCTCCAGAATTGCAATCTTAGCGAGACAATTGAATCAAGATGAACTGACTTACTTCAAGTCAAAAAAAATCTTTCCTAAAACTACGCCATTTGCCAAAGATGCTATTGCGTTCTTAACCAATAAAAGCAATAAGGATACTTTAATCGCGTTGAATGATGTAATCGATTTTATGAAGGGTGGAAAGTCAACAAAGATTAACGGATTAGTATTCGACAACCTAAATTCAAGTACCGTAAGATACATCTGTGAATTAGCTGGAGTAGAAAAAGTCCGTGAAGACAACGTGTATTCTTTCAAGACCAATAATGAAGTTATAAATTATGTCGCACAAAATAGCGGAATGATTGGAGTTGTGGGAATAAATTATATCTTTGAGCCCTCCGCAGAAATTCGGGGAAGCATTGAGAAAATCAACGTTTTAAGCGTTCTTAATTCCACTGATAATCAGTATTATAGTCCAAGTCAAAATAATATGGCGGAAGGCACTTACCCTTTGGCACGCGAATTGTTTATCGTCAACGCCCAAGGATTCGATGGACTAGGAATGGGGTTTTCCTCATTTATTGCCGGGGAAATTGGACAACGAATTATTCTCAAATCAGGCCTATTGCCAAACAAAATGCCATCGAGAAAAATTCGAATCAGGAATACAATAAATAATGATAAGAAGTAATTACAATTTGAAAATCATGAAAAGTAAAAAAGTTTTTGGTCTGCTGTTTTTCCTTATTGCTCTTGCAGTAAACGCTCAGGATATTGAGCAGGCTAAGAAAGCAATTGACGCAGAACAATTTGAAAAAGCCAAGTCAATTTTGAAAGCAGTATTACAATCTAAGCCAGGCAACGGAAAGGCAACTTTTTTTCTTGGCAATGTTTACCTCAAGCAAAGCATTGAAGATTCTGCCAAGTTTTACTTTCAAAAAGGATTAGCGGCGTCAGATAATGCCAAATGGAATTACATTGGTTTGGGACAAATTGACCTGAATAATTCAAATACAGCCGCGGCTCAAGCTAATTTTGATCTTGTTGTCAAAGATTTGAAGAAGAAAGATACTGAAGAATACATCTACATTGCAAAAGCATACATGAATGCAGATAAGCCAGATTATAAGACTGCCTTGACTTTCTTAAATAAAGCAAAAGCAATCAATCCAACGGATGCCAACATCCAAATGGCTTTAGGCGATGCATTCTATGGAGATAAGAATCAGAACGATTCATATACCTCATATCGAAACGCATTCCAAACAGATCCAACCTTAATTCGCGCAAAGATGCAATTGGGTGTTTTGCTAAAAGGGGCGAAGTCCTACACTGAAGCTGTAAAAGCATATGACAATGTAATCGCTATTGATCCGAACTACGGACCGGTATACAGAGAATTAGCGGAAACCTATTATTACTGGGGAAATAACGAGCCTAAAAAATATAACGAATACATTCAGAAAGCGCTTAGCTATTACGAAAAGTATATGTCGCTGACAGATTATTCGTTAAACTCAAGAATGCGTCGCGCAGATTTCCTCATTCTTGCTCGTGATTACAAAGCACTTGAAATTGAAGCCAACAAAATGAAAGAACTCGACAAG
>CANHBE010000043.1 GCA_947458575.1 Flavobacteriaceae bacterium
TTCAAATTCATATTTTGAATCAGTTTAACTTTCTCAATAGGGCTTGGTTCACAAAGGATTACCTTCTTTCCTCCTTGCTTTGCAAATGCAACTGCATAATATCCATCGTTAGCTCCAATATCAATTAAAGTTTCAGAGCGCTTCATGGCCTTCTCAAGAAAGGGATAAATCTCTCTTTCGTAAAGACCCAGCAAGTGTAACGTCCTGTCTTTAGGATCGTAATTAGTAAGCAAGCCTGAACTCACCCCTGAAAGAATTCTATTTGGCTTAGTCGAACTGAAAAACAATTTCTTTAAAATACGTTTCATAACTTATTTATTCCTTTGGCACACTATTTCGCTTATCCATCCATTAGACATCTTACATGAGCTGTGTCTTGCAATAATCGACTAACTCCAAATCCTAGCATTACCTTATTCGTATTCAAGTCACAATACTTTTTAAATTTTACTTTTAAATAAAGCACGCCAATAATTAAATTGATCGAGGGTTAGGGGTTTTCTGTTTTTTACTGCTTTGGGCAGCAATTTAAAAAAACTTAATAGTGCTTTTACGGTGTAGCCTAACGTTTTAAAAACAGATTTTCTACTTGTTATTGCATACCTCAAATGACTTAGATACTTGCCTGCAAGAAAAGGCAATAATAACATTGGAGGATAATACATCACTACAACCAATAAATCATTTCGGGTGGTATTATAACGAGCGCTATAATACCATTGCAATGTTCGCAGGCCTGGCGAAAAATTATGAAATACCCTTATCTTATTTGAAAAAATAATATTCCAACCTGCCTGATAAATACGAAGTGAAATATCAGTTTCCTCTGCCTGCGAATGAAGGAAATCTGAAAATCCCTTAATCTGTTCAAGCACCTTTCTGCGATACGCGCATCCGCAAGTAACATGCAAAGGTAAGACTGCCCCCGTTTGTATTGTTGCATATGGTGAGTCCGGGGTGGCAATATTAAACATAACACAACCTGCATCAGGGTAAGTGTTGAATAGGCTTGCGAGCTCATTCAATGACATTTCCGCATCCTCGAACCAGGCATCGTCATCAAGTGAAATCACATATTGATTATCCCCTTTTGCGATGGCTAGATTCCGTGCATACGCCTGACCGTTGTTTCTGTCAAGTCGAATAAATTTAATATTTAACCAAGAGGGAATAACCTCTTGAATGAAATCGGCAGAATGGTCATCAACAACCCATAAAATGACGGGAGCACGTTCCAGTGCAGCGTTTCTTCTGAAAAACTCCGGTAGCTGTGCGTATCGGTTGTAGGTAGGAATAACGATATCAAACACCGTAGTCGGATTTCATATTATTTATCTCCTTTAAACCTAAAATCTTACCGTGTAGCACTTTAGGCAACTGTAACCAGTTTTGTCTTGTTCGTAAACTTGTGGTTATCCCGAAAGTTTCAAGCAAAAATAGTTTTAGATTATATTTCCAACCGCACCGTTGCAATATCCTGGTCATAACATAATAACGGTTGACGAGTGCCATGCGTGAAATCTCAGCCACATTATCCTTGTGTGTTCCCGACTGACTCTCATGAATTATTCTTGCTGTTCGGGCATTGAGCAATGTGTAGTGTTTTGCAATTGATACTGATAACGTGAGATCCTCAAACATGGAATAACCTCTAAAAAAATCGGAAAAAACAGGATTTGGCAATGCTTTTCGTTTGTACATCGTGCATGTGGTGTTCAGCCACTCGCACCTCACGTAATCCGGTAGAACAGCTTCATCTTCCGGTAATAGATTCCACGCTGGACCGATCACTTTACCAGCATAAGTAGCTAATGTTCTACCGTGCATGAGCAAATACATAAACCGTGTTATCCTTCCGGGCTTTGTGTAACGTTGATTTGAAATCATTGCATTTACTGCGCCCACCTGGTCTCCTGTAAAACCTTCCCAAAGTTTTTTTGAACAGTCTTCCTCCATAATAATGTCATCATCCAAAAACCATATAAACGGTTCTGAGGCATGTTCTAAACCAACTATGCGTTGTGATGCTGCTCCGCTATTCTGAGACTTTACATAAATCGTGTTAAGTTCAGCATCTTTAAATTCATTAATTGTGCTTTTTGTTCCTTCACTTTCTGAAGCATCAATAATGATTATTTGAGAAGGTCGAAAGGTTTGTCTTTCTAATTGACTCAGTGTTCTACGCAAAAATTCCGGGCGGTCTCTCGTAGCAATGATGGCCGACACACCTATGGTCATGGGTAAATCTCTAAAGAATATACTCCTTGCAAGATATTACTATTTTTGATTGATCTGACTCTTGACAAGCATCAGCTAAGTGATCCAATGCCAAATGATGTCTTTAGCTGAAGAAAATTCTTCTTCCAATTGTCTACGCCCGAATGGCCTCTGTGTATTGCAAATAAAGTACAAACGTGAGATACTTGATTTATGTCTACAATTTCTTCAAGTTCAGCATGGAGCTGTCCTTCGTAGTCATTCAGGTAAAAGAAACGATAATCACTAAGCAAAGCTGACAGGTTTTTAGAGGATGACCCAACCTGATGAAGAGCTTGGGGGTTCCATTCCAAACATACTCCAAACGCAACATTTTTTGCTGACTCCATCATTTTTTTCGCATCTTGAAAAACGTAGACCTCCCAACCTTCTACATCAATTTTAATAACATCAGTGTACGATACCGTTTCACAGAATTCATCAATTGTTTGTACCGATGCAACGTGAACTTCATCGCCCGCCACTTACTACAAAAATTATGCACTCCAAAATCGCCTGAAATTACATAATTAAGATATTTAAAATTTACATTTTTGAATTCGGCTGTGCCCGTTACGTGCGCATACAATACCATTGATATTGCTAAAGCCATTCATTTGAGCAAAGATTTGCAATCATTTATCCAGGCATTCACCAACTGCAATTCCGTCTCATTGTTTATAAACTTCTTTTCTATCATCATCACATAGCAAGCGAAAAGATTATCATAAATATGAGCAATACCATCTTTTAGCTCCAATGCATCCAATGCTGTAATGATTTTGTGGTTTAGTAAATAACCAGAAACCTCATCCTCAAAATCCTTTAATAAGCTATGCTCATTTCGCTCCTGCACGACCGTAGCATTATGAAAAAGAAGGTTCCATCCATTAGTCCAAGCTATGCGCTGTGCGATAAAACTTCTCCAGATGTCCGTCATTCGAAAGCTACAATACGATGGTAGATAGAGTAGTGGAAACGCTTCCCTAAACCATGTAGTATTCTGACTATTAAACGGACACCACACGCCTTGCTCCAACACTACATTTTTTCTTTCAAGGAAAGAAAATGGAAGTGGCATCGTCATCCTATATACAGCATCCACATCAGGATTCTCGTTTGCTAAACCCTGCTGTATAGGAGAAAGATAATTCGTTACTTCTTGATTGACGTGAATGCTATTTGATGCATGGAGATGCTCCAGAGGTAACCCTCTTGGCCAGATGTTATCATCTGCAAAAAGTCGATATACATTTGCCCAACCTTTTCTATCCACAGACTGTGCGGGTAACGTTTGGAAACGGTTCTGCCAGAATCCTTCAATTGGAATATTATCATCATCTGTTTCAACAATAACCTCAAATCCCTCTTTCCATGCCAATAAATAACCAATGTTTTTTCTTGAATAATGGCGGGTGGGCAAATTAGCTGCTATTGTAAACCCTGTATTAATCTGCTGCTCAATGGAGTAAAAGTCACATCCCTCATGATGGAAATCAGTTGGTGATTTGGTATCACCGATAACAAAGAATTTCTTTTCCTGATCAGCACTACACTTTTTTGCAATGGCCTTAATAACGCCATTCGGAGAAGCAATTGATGTTATAACTATAGCATACTTGCCGGTTGATTGGTTCATAGATTAAGCAGGGCTTGTTTAATAACGCCAGCTCTAACGCTGGTTAAATGTTGTTTAATAAAGAAATTATATTTTTCAACTTGATCAAAAGGTGTCTTTAGCATCGTTAATATGTAATCGCTAAACTGATCAAAATTATCGTAATGCTGGCAAACTTTTGCAACATTGCAATATTTAAAGTCCGCACCCGTGATTGGGTATCTCCCTGCCATATAACAATAGTTTACTGCTGATTCAAAAAAGCGAGGTGTGACCGGGTTGAATCCACCTGTGCGTACTTCGCCCCCATCAATACCCGGTGATGACAGTAAACTGATCTTTGCCCTGCTTAAAAAAGACATGAAATCTGTACGGGTTTCCACCGGCCCCATCCAGTCTTTTTGTGTGGAGTAGTAATGAAGCTCACCGTCCTTCAATTTACTATAAACATATTCTACCTCGGGATGTGTCGCGGTGATATTTAACATCCAGCTATGCAACACCTCATTCTGACGTCCCATTTGTAGTACATCAATATCCTTGGTAGGAAAGGCCATATTGAAATATTTATCACTGACCGACAACGGAAGGTAAACAAGACGACCCTTCAATGAGGTATTCATCAGCCGTTCATAAACTTCGTAGTTTGTAACAAACAGCAATTTCGATTTCTTAAAATAAATTGGCACATTATCTATTACATCAGAAAAGCAGTCCAGCAGGATAGGTATGATGTTGTCGCTATACATGTAGTGATTCCTTGTAGGCAGAGGGTATAAGAAAAATGAAAGAAAATGACTGCCAGGGTAATTTCTTTTTAAATAATTGAACGAAGAATCTAGAAAATCAGACATGTAAGTATTTCTAATAATTTTCTGAAAATTCTTATAAAAATAATTATTTCCTTGCATCATCATTTTCATCATGACTTCATCATCTATTGGAAGCTGAAGTTCATTGGAGATAACACTTTCCCATTCATACACAACCTGAAGTGGAAAATAATTATTCCATTTGCGGGCGCTTAATATTTTTACATCAACGATCTTCATTTAATCATTTGTCATTTTTTCGATTCCTCTTATGCAGGAATAACCATTTACAATCAATAATGGAACAGTACTAACGATTGGATAATACCAGACATGAAGAAAATCTTTGGGGGTCATAAATCCTAACATGATCGATTGCAATAGTATGGTGATGGGAATAGCAATCCATGTTTTTCGAATAATTCAGTTTTACAAATCCATCACCATTACTGAGTGCCACTGGAACCGGATGAATGAATCCCTGAAGCTTCAATACATCAATCGTCTGTATTGAATCGGAAAATGTAGGCGCCACAGGTTCGAATGAATAAATAGAAGAGCTATTTTTTCTTAAAAGTTGCGCCAACTGCGAGGCAATAAATCCACAATGCGCACCGATGTCAAATATCACTGGCTTTTGCTTATCAACAACCCAGGCAGCCGTTGCCAATATTTCTCCCATGTTAATGGAAGGTTTGTAAAATGGATTTTCACTAAAATTGTCACCCAGGCTGATCCTGTTAGGATAGCCAAGTGCGGAAGTAGAAATCAGCGATTTTCTACCTAACCAGGTTAGGGCATTCAAATACTTAATCCTTAACGTTGTTGACATTGTCAATTAAGGTACAAATAATTACAATCGCTGCCATTCCTCAGGTATTAAATCCTTGGTATTCAATGTTTGGTCATTCATCCATTTTTTGGGGGCTATCACCGTCTTGCTTGAATTCGTACTTAGCCATGCTGCCCACCATGAAAAAGTGCTATTTGGAATGATGAAATGCTTGCACCTTGACATCAAGTCGAGATCAATGGAAGGTTTACCACCATCATATTGACCGCTTACAAATGTGAGCGGAGAACTAATGAATCCAAAATTCTGGCGACACCACTCAATGTCGTCTGAGAAGACAAAAAAATGTAACCCAGAATACAAATTGTTTAAATGTGCAATTGCCTTTATATAGTATTCAATGCCAACGAAGCCTAACGTGTCTTTGGAGTCTTTTACGGTAATATAGTCTGTCCTTCTTACATGCAGGCAAACCGAAAGCACCCGATCAATTTTTTCAACCATGCTGACTGCAGCACCTTGTAGTTGATGACTGAATTGAAAATCGTTACGTATTTCTCTTTCAGCCTGCAAATACCTGAATGACTGCCAGGTACCCGAAAGGTAGATATCTCCTTTCAGAGTAGGTATTGTTTCATCAAAATGAAAATGTCGCTCACGAATTGTAGAATCTCCGGCAACAACTTTATACAGTCTTCCGGCTATTTTACCGGGGATGCTCAAACTATGAGTATTGTAACGCCAGATATCCCAAGGTGAGGCTCGTTCTACATGCAATCTGAAAATATCAAGCTCATAATTTCTATTCACTGCGTGTACACCAGGACGATGATCGAGTAAAACACTGGTATCAATTTTCATTTCACTATTGTTGCTAACAGCTAAAGACTTACCCAATGCATACTGAAACATTTGATTACCCAGCCCACCCAATAATTGCACAATGACCATACTTAAAAACCTGCGTCTATAAATATTGTATTTACATAGGTATCAGCAAATACAACATATCCCTTCAATTTCATTAGTTCCATGATTTCAATTCTTTTTTCTGAATTGGCGTTACTGGTGCAATGCACGGTTTCAATGCAAAAAATAGATGGTCTGTATTTTTGAAAAGGGAACCCTTGGATTATTTCTTCATCGAGCCCTTCTACATCCAGATTGATGAAGACAGGAGCTTTACCTGCAAAATGAGTATCGATTATCTCTTCTACTGTTTTCAAGGGAACCCTAATCACCTGCTTTATTTTACTGTAATGATCACGCTCAGTCATTTCTGCCTCTTCCTTAGAAAATGTATTCAAAAGTGGGTTTTCCATCACATAGAAATCTGCGGCACTTTTGGCGATTCCGGCAACACCAACATTCAAACAGGTATCATGTTTTCTCGTAGTCGTCAGGTTTGCGAACAAATGTGGATCTGGTTCGACACAAACCCCCCTATATCCCTGTTCGTAAAATTTATACGTATTATTAAGTTTCACGGGGTGGTTGGCTCCTATGTCCAAGTAAGTAAAATTCCTAGTATTTCTTGCCTGTATGAGAAAATCGATAATGATATCTTCCCCGGTTTGAGCGTAAGAAACCGTGTAAAATACACCTGTGAGTTTTTGATAAATCCTTTTGAACAATGGACGGTTAAAAAAATTCATATATAGTTATTCCCTCGCTAGGTCTTTTTAAACAAATACATTCCGCAGCAATATCGTGAATTTGAGTAATCTTTTGGGTTCGCGTTTGTCACAAATTGATTTTGATCATCGATCACTGTGAATTCCAGCAATTGCATTTCCGTTAAGTAATTGATGCAAGTTGCTGGATCCAAAATTCGTTGTGCATTAAATTCCACCCGCTCGTTACCCACTGGCATGCTCAGTATCAAAAACCCTTCTGGAGCAATGACCCGTTGTAATTCAAGAAGAGCCATACGAAACCCATCGGGATTAATTGTATCTCCATAACGACCCAATCCTATATGCTCAATGGTGTGCAGACAAGAAACCGAATTCAGACTATTGCTCGCAAAGGGCAAATTTTGAATATCACCTTCTAAAAAATTAAAATCTCGTAATTGAAAATGAGGTGGACGAATGTCAATACACGTCACCGGGCAGATGGCAGTTGCTTGCCCCGTAAATCCATCAATCCGGCTACCGATATCATAATGCATAGCTGGCTTTATTGCTGAAAGATGGCGAAGCGCCCATATATCCTGAAAAAAATAGTGCCCGCCTCCAGTCTGAACATCTTCTTGCTTGAAATGCAGAACGGGTGCTATATAACGAAAAGAGAGTGTACCTCCCATCCTTTTATACGACAAGAAGGTTCTGTAAAAGCTAATGTAAGAACTCCAAATTTGCAATGGATATTTTAACCCATAGACGCGAATTGGCTGTAGTAACCTCCAACATCCTTTTATTATATCGATCATTAACTAGTTTACAAGCTAAAATAATTGTTTTCTATAACATAGTATCTACTAGGCAGCCTTTTGTACGTTCATATTTGTTTTATGAACGTTTGATAGTTCGATTCATAGCTAAACTGAGATGACCCCAGCTCAACAATCCTCTTTGCCCAAGCAACCCTATTGTTTTCATCCATGCACTGAACAATCATTTCTTTCATAGCATTAGTATCAGTAGAGGTTACTACTGGAAAATATTCTTCGCCAATAGCCCATGAAATTACCCCACTACTTACCGGACCCCACATAAGGACTGGTAATCCAGCAGAAGTATAATCTACCAATTTACTTGAAAAGTTGTAACGAAACGGCTCTTCATGCATAAACGAGTTTACCAAAACAGCTATGTCCATTTCAGTTTTCAATTTCCCAATAAGTTGTTGCGAAGAAACCATGCTATGAAACTTAACATAATCCTTATCAAGAAATTCATATTGTGATAATTCCTTCTGACTTACGTTCGAAAATATGTGTAATTCCGAATTCATGCTCAGCAAAATTTCCGCAATCTTGTTTAGCATACTAGCAAAATCTCCGGTATAAAGTGATCCTGCATAACAAAATTTAAGGCATTTATGATCTGACCGATAATTACTTTGAGCATCATATGTTTTATCATCCTTTCCACGCATAGGATGCAAAACACTTCCTTGAATTCCATAAAGGCGAAAGTAATACCTCTCCATGTTTGATGAAATGCAATATCGTCCTGTTGCATAGCTGTACATTTTCCGATGTTGAGTTTCAAGATATTTTTGCGAGTTTCCGTAATTCTCAGTTGTCAACCAATCATCATGAAGTATTACATGTAGCGGGATTTTCATAGCCTGAGCTAATCGAAATGCCTCTACCCACATAAGTTGAAACGTTACAGTCAAAACTATATCTGGATTAAATTTCCTGATTTTCTTACCGTATTTCCAACCAGTCCACACATCTTGAAACATTGTGAATGTGGTTATCCATTTATTGAATCGGGTTGATTTCAATCTGTTGAGCCACCTCCATTTTACCACGTAGTAGCTAACGCCTGATATTCTAGCTGCTTTGTTTAGCTCCATACCTTGTATGATCAGAAGCTTTTCCTTTGGATAGTGTTCCAATAATCGAAATATTAATGTTGCTCCTGCAAAGCTTGATTCAACAGGTACACCACTATAGTAAAGAATTCTTGGAAGCTGTTTTTCTTCCATTTTACTTTCTATTTATCCAGTTATCTACAATTTCACTAATCGTTCCCCTTAACGATTTCGTAATACTCCAACTAGGGTAATGAGATTTTAGTTTACTTAAATCTGAATAGTAACAGATGTGATCACCTTCTCTATTTTTTTCATTATACTGGAATCTCATTGGAATATCAGTGAGTGATGATGTGATCTCAAATGCTTCAAGAATTGAGCAGGTATTAGCCTTTCCTCCCCCCAAATTATAAACCTCAGCACAACGAGGAGCCTTAATAAATTCTTCAATAAAGCGTGCTACATCATACGAATGTATGTTGTCTCGAACCTGCTTACCTTTATAACCATAAATGGTATACATTTTTTGTTCAAGATTACATTTAATCAAATAACTCAAAAAACCGTGTAGTTCTACACCCGTGTGATTTGGGCCGGTCAAACATCCGCCTCTAAGACAACATGTAGGCATATCAAAGTAACGTCCGTATTCTTGAACCATCACATCTGCAGCCACTTTAGATGCACCAAATAATGAATGTTTACTCTGATCAATCGTAAATGTTTCTGCAATCCCTTCACTATAATCAACATCTCCATAATCCCATCGCGTATCAAGTTCCTTCATCTGAATACGATTAGGAGCATCTCCATAAACTTTATTCGTGCTCATGTGAACGAAAGGCACTTGCGTACTATATCTTCGAGTGGCCTCTAAAAGATTTAAAGTACCAACAGCATTTGTATCAAAATCATCAAACGGAATTGCCGCTGCTCTGTCATGGCTTGGTTGTGCAGCAGTATGAACAATTGCATCAGCACGTACTGTGGTAATTAATCGGATTACTTCTTCGCGATTACGAATATCAAGTTCATGATGAAAGAAATGAGGCAAACTCTCTTGCAACCTCTTTTGATTCCAGCGCGTATCCCCAGAAGTTCCAAAAAAAATTGCGCGTTGGTTATTGTCTATGCCATGTATCTCCCAACCTAAATTAGCAAAGTGCACACACACCTCTGAACCAATTAAACCGGATGAGCCTGTGACAAGTATTTTTTTCATACAATTAATTACCTAGCTTCTTCTTTTACGATCTTACAAACCAACATTCATCTAACATTTGGTATAAGTAAAAAACTTTCTGTGGTTAATGCGTTCTGAAATAACTCATTCTCCGTTGAGATGTGATTGAGATTTGGCAAAGAATAACAACGGTACCCAATTTCGACACACAATAACAATAAGTCCTTATTCTTAAATCCAAAAGGTTTAATGTTTTGCTGATTCCATTCAAGAAGAATAGTCGGTGAACATACCTCAATACATTTCTTTGCACCACGCAAAGCAAGCAAATCTGCTCCCTCAATATCAGATTTTATGAACGATACTGCTGGTTTACCTAAATCTATCCAAATTCTATCTATAGTTGTTGTAGTCAATTTAATAACTTCAGTAAAGTTAGTTCTAGATGTGTCTCGCATGCTTTCATAGGCATGATTTTTTGAGTCAGATGTATAAAAGTCAATTTGATCTCCTTCAATATCACTTATTGGACTATTTATCAAATGCCACCTATCCTTTACACTACTACCTTCCCAAGTTCTCTTTAAATGGCGAAATGTATTTGGAGACGCTTCAATTGAAACAACTTTTGTACTTTTAAATTGTTTCAAAATAGGAATGCTCATCAAACCAATATTACCACCTATATCAAGGTAAGTAGAGCCATCTATGATATTTCCTTGAACAAAGCCAATATTTTCTCGTTCATAAATTCCATCTTTCATTGTATATTTAAAGGACAGAGAACCTTTAGAAAAAAAAACAGTCTCGCCAAAATAACTGAAGAATCCCCTCATATTAAGGTATCTGTAATAGACTTTTTCTTTGATGAATTTTCTTATTGAACTCCGTATCATTTTCTAAGAACTGGCTATTTTAAAGAATGATTTCTGATAACTTGAGGGCTGTGTGCAACGAGTAATCCATCAGCAGATGATACAACATCCATGTCAAAGCTGTATAAAATGACATACTTCATGCTTTCCAAATATTCTAAACACTCATAATGCAATTTGTTCGTATGAGTACTTATAAAAAAATAATCAATGATCTGTTTATCAAGTGAGGACACAGCTCCTCTAAGCATACTCATTTCGTGGCCTTGTATATCTGCATGCGCAATATGCAAATGTTTAATATTTTTCTTTTCAATAAAATCATCTAGAGTAATTACATCAATGGGCTCATTTTTTGTAGATGAGGCACCTAAATAGTATTGATCAAAGTTTCCTGCGAGATTATTTTTTATAAAATTGAGTTTACCAATTTTAATATTTTCCTTTTCAGGTTCAATCATATAGGCGCTACCATTACTTACTTCTTTAAGAAACCACATTGAATAGAATGACCAATATGCACCCATTTCCAGCATAACAGCATTAGTTGGGATTTTTTTTAAGATATCCATAAATATCTTTTCTTCTTCAGGTTCGTGCACTCCTCTATTCAAAAAAAGCATTTTTGTTATTGCTAATCCATAATACCCGCCAGTAACAATTTTTAACCCATTATGCATAACTTGATACCCGTCTTGTATTTCTCCTGAATTTTTAACTCTGGGAATAAATTGATTGTATTCTGACTTTAACACTGTTGTAATCCTATATTCCCACTCGTCATTAAACTTTAAGTCAATAATTTTGTTATTTCTGTCGAATGTGCCAATTCTGTTGAGTAGATTATACCAAGTCAGTTTAGTCTTATATAAAGAGATATTTACCAGCGAACTAACTTTTGATTTTATCTTTTTAAAGGTAATTTTTCTCATTTAGTCAATTCAAATTTGACATCATTACAAACCAATCCAATATTGCCATGACCCATGAGGCTTTTAAAATCCCAAGCACCTCCGGTTGGATTCGAGAATAAAACCTCAAACTCACAGGCGTTGTCTACCCTATGATCCCAGTTAATATTAATAAATGATGTGGAAGCATCAAGACGATAATTTCCAGAGGCAAGATTAATTGGGTCAATTTTAAAAACGTATTTATATGTCCCCGGTTTATTAGGCAATTGCATGTTTTGAAATTGGTACAAAGACATTATTCCTATCCTTGTTTGATTGCCATTGTCAGAAAGAAATATTTCAAAAGACATACTATCTTTTCCGTCAGTTTCAATAATGGCTTCTATCATGAATTGATCGCCAATTGTGTAGAAATTAACGGCATTGCCCTGATCATCAATTAAGTTGACGTTAATAATCCTGGAGTGTTCTCCTTTCTTCAAATAATCACCTTGTCTTCCTTCACCGCTTGAATTCATCGACTTGGTGTATTCCTTGATGGCTTCACTTACGGATCCCGAGTATTGAATTTTCCCGTTTTTCAGAAGTATTCCCTTATTAGTAAGCGCCTGTATGGCAGCAATATTATGACTAACAAATAATACGGTTCTTCCATCATTCAGACTGACTTCCTCCATCTTACCCAAACATTTCTTTTGGAACTGGGCATCACCAACTGCCAGGACTTCGTCAACAATCAGAATTTCAGGTTCCATGTGCGCTGCCACGGCAAAAGCAAGACGTACATACATACCACTGCTATATCGCTTAACCGGAGTATCTAAAAACTTCTCTACTTCTGCAAAGTCAACAATCTCATCAAATTTTTTGCGCACTTCAACCCTACTCATGCCCAGAATGGCCCCGTTCAAAAATATATTTTCCCTTCCCGTAAGTTCCGGGTGAAAACCGGTGCCTACCTCGAGCAGGCTGGCCACGCGACCTTTAATTTTAACAGTACCTGAAGTGGGTTCTGTAATCCGACTTAGGATTTTCAACAAAGTACTTTTTCCTGCCCCATTGCGGCCAATAATACCAACACGGTCTCCTTGATTCACTTCAAA
>CANHBE010000044.1 GCA_947458575.1 Flavobacteriaceae bacterium
ACAACTGCAGGAACAAAAGCCGCTAACAATTTGAAATAGAATCCGATGGTTTGAAAAAAGCGCTTGAAATATAAAACAACAACCGAAAGAATAGCACCTAATTGAATAACAATCGTAAACAACTTCGTAAACTCATCATGCTCAATCCCGAAATAGGTGCTTGCCAAGATCATATGACCTGTTGAAGAAACCGGTAAAAATTCGGTAATGCCCTCAATAATAGCGAGTACCAACGCTTGAAATGTATTCATTTAGTATTTGTAAAGATGAAAGAATGTGGAAGCGTCTTATGAATTAACTACGAGAAGAAAACGCTTAGTTATTTTTCTTGGGATTTTTTAAAATAGAATAGATGGTTATTCCAAAGCCAATCAACACCAAAGTGGGCGCCAAACGAATTCTTTGAAAATTAAATATTGCCTCATTAAATACTTTTGGGTCATCGCTTCCACCGCCGGACATTAAAATGAATCCTATTGTAATTACAGCAATGCCAATCAAAAGAATCTTATAATTGACTTTCTCAAATAGAAACTCTTGCTTTTCTTGTTCTTTCATAATTTAGATTGGTATGACTAAAATTAATATAAATCGTCTGTTCTTAAATTCAAATACTTCTGCGTTGCAAAAAAAGTGCTAACCCAAGTAATCAAAACGCCAACTGCCAATACACCAAACAAAACAGCAGCAATCATCAACTGATCTTCCAGAATGTTCAAACTCGGAAAATTTTGATCAATGTAAATCAACGTACCAAGCAGCGCCAGAATTGCTAAAATAGAGCCGATAACGCCAAGTCGAATGCTTCTCCAAATGAAAGGTTTTCGGATAAAGGATTTTGTTGCTCCAACCATTTGCATGGTTTTGATAATAAACCGATTGGAATAAATTGATAATCGCATCGAACTATTGATCAACAATACGGCAATTAATGCCAAAATACCACTGACTATCAAAATCCACATACTCACTTTCTTAATGTTGTCATTCACCAAACTAACGAGTTGCTTGTCGTAGACCACATCGGCAATCATGTCATTGGAAAGAAATCGACTTTCAATTTTTCGGATATTTTCGGTATCAATGTAGGCTGCTTTCAAGTTGATGTCGAAAGAATTCTGTAACGGATTTGCACCCAGAAATGTCATGAAATCTTCACCAATGATATCGGTATGCATTTTCGCTGCTTCTTCTTTGGTAACATATTGACTTGATTTAACAAATTTTGCTACTTTCAATTCTTCACCAAAAGCGTTCATCACACTGTCTGTCGCTTCGTTCTTAAAAAAAACAGTCATCACAATTTCTTCCTTGAAATCGTCAGACAGCTTCTTCGAATTAATGACGAAAAACCCTAAAATTCCCAAAAGGAACAGTACCAAAAACATACTTAAAACAACTGAAAAATAGGAGGATAAAAGCCGACGCTTTTGAAATTTTTCGAAAGAAGAACTCATAGATGATTGTAATTACGGCGTAAAAATAATAAAGAAAATCTTTAATCTTTGTTTATAGCGATCAAAGTTTTGACTTTCGTACAATAAACGTAAATTTGCCTCGAATTTTGGGGATCAACACATCCGTTGTCTTAAGAACAGTCGTTCCGCTTTCGCCTTTATCTTTTTAAAATCCTTTCAGAGTTCAAAACTCTGAAAGGATTTTAAGAAAGGACACCGAATCACACCAGCGCAGCGAACTGACGAAGCAATCGGGCTAATTATTGGACTTATTTTGCTTTCATTCAGTATCCAAGATTCACATACAAAACAACAATAAAATAACTTAGCGTCTCTGCATCTTTTTGAGCAAAAAAATAAAAAAAACTCAGCAAATCAGCCACTTCGATAAGAGACGAGCTTCTTTGAACAGTATGAGACCTAACAAAAGCAATATAAATAACGAATGAAATACAATCCAAACCAAATAGAAGCCAAATGGCAACAATACTGGGCAGACAACCAAACTTTTGCTGCCAGAAATCATTCTGACCAGCCCAAATATTATGTGCTCGATATGTTTCCTTATCCTTCTGGTGCAGGCTTACACGTTGGTCATCCGCTGGGCTATATTGCTTCTGATATTTACGCACGATTCAAGCGCCATCAAGGGTTCAACGTACTGCATCCGCAAGGCTACGATAGTTTCGGATTACCAGCGGAGCAATACGCCATCCAAACCGGACAGCATCCGGATAAAACTACCAAAGAAAATATTGCACGCTACCGCGAACAATTGGATAAAATTGGTTTTTCTTTCGATTGGAGCAGAGAAGTGCGAACTTCAGATAAAGATTATTACAAACACACGCAATGGATTTTCATTCAATTGTTTAATTCCTACTACTGTAAAAAAGCAGATAAAGCGTGTGATATAGCCGAATTGATTAGGATTTTTGAAAAAGAAGGCAATCAGCATGTTGATGTTGTTTGCGATGATAGTGTAGATATTTTCACCGCAGCAGAATGGAACGCTTTTTCATTGGAAAAACAACAGCAAATTCTCTTGCAATACAGATTAACCTATTTGGCAGAAACTGAAGTCAACTGGTGTCCTGCATTGGGCACTGTCTTAGCCAACGACGAGATTGTAAATGGTGTATCCGAACGCGGTGGTCATCCGGTTATCCGAAAAAAAATGACCCAATGGAGCATGCGAATTTCAGCCTACGCTGAGCGTTTGTTGCAAGGTTTGGATACGATTGATTGGAGCGAAAGCATCAAAGAAAGCCAACGCAACTGGATTGGAAAATCCGTGGGTGCCATGGTAACTTTCAACCTTCAACCTTCAACCTACAACCCAGACCCTGGAGCTATCGAAGTTTTCACCACTCGTCCTGATACTATTTTTGGAGTAACTTTTATGACTTTAGCACCCGAACACGAATTGGTTGCTCAGATTACTACAGCAGCGCAAAAAAAGGTGGTAGAAGATTATGTAGAAAAAACAGCCAAACGCTCTGAGCGCGATAGAATGGCCGATGTTAAAACTATTTCCGGTGTTTTCACCGGAGCTTTCGCGGAACATCCGTTTACTAAAGAACCCATTCCGGTTTGGATTGGTGATTATGTGCTTGCCGGCTACGGCACTGGGGCTGTGATGGCAGTTCCTTGCGGCGACGAACGCGATTATGCGTTTGCGAATTTCTTTAAAGGACAAAACGGCATGCCAACCATAAAAAACATTTTCAATCAAGATATTTCGGACGCTGCATTTGCGGAAAAAACGGGATTTGAACTTGTGAATTCTGATTTTTTAAACGGATTAGGTTATAAAGAAGCTACAAAGAAAGTTATCATCGAACTCGAAAAAATAAACCAAGGCAAAGGTAAAACCAACTATCGTCTAAGGGACGCGGTTTTTTCACGTCAACGCTATTGGGGTGAGCCATTTCCAGTGTATTATGTCAATGGTTTACCACAGATGATTGATTCGCAGCATTTACCGATTGTATTGCCAGAGGTTGAGAAGTATCTGCCGACAGAAGATGGTCAGCCGCCATTGGGCAACGCCACGAATTGGGCTTGGGACAGTGTTCAGTGTTCAGTAGTGAGTAATCAGCTGATAGATCATAAAACGGTTTTTCCTTTGGAACTCAATACCATGCCGGGTTGGGCAGGAAGTTCTTGGTACTGGATGCGTTATATGGATGCGCACAACGAAACCGAATTTGCCAGCAAAGCTGCGTTAGATTATTGGCAAAACGTCGATTTGTATATCGGCGGTAGCGAACACGCAACAGGACATTTATTGTATGCGCGTTTCTGGAACAAGTTTCTCAAAGACAAGGGATTTGCCCCGACGGAAGAACCGTTTCAAAAGTTGATCAATCAGGGAATGATTTTGGGGATGAGTGCTTTTGTATATCGTTTCTCGATAACATTTTATGTTATCGATTACACGGTAGATTTACCTCGTGAAACGAAAATGAAGAGTATTCCGTCTCGCAAGAACTATTTTCTTCCAAAATCAACAATGGATAATTATTTGAAAGGTGAAGAAAGTGCAGTAATAAATAAAATTATTTCTGAAACAGACTTGTTTTTAAACAGACTGAATAGTGAAGACAAGGCGATTGGGAAATTAAAATATACGATAGATTTTAATGCTATTCATGTTGATATTTCTCTTATTAATGAAGTTACAAATGAATTAAATTTGACTGCACTTAAAAATCATCCATTATATGCCGATTATAAAGATGCCGAATTTATATTGGAAAACGGCAAATACATCGTTGGTCGAGAAGTCGAAAAAATGTCCAAATCCAAATACAACGTGGTCAATCCCGATGACATTTGCAACGAATTCGGCGCCGACACTTTACGGTTATACGAAATGTTTCTCGGTCCATTAGAGCAAGCCAAACCGTGGAATACTGGAGGAATCACCGGCGTTTTTGGTTTCTTGAAAAAACTGTGGCGTTTGTATTTTGATGACAACGGTTTGATTGTTACAAACAATGAACCCTCGAAAGAAAGTTTGAAATCATTGCATAAAACGATTAAGAAAGTTGGCGAGGACATTACTAATTTTTCATTTAATACGTCTGTGAGTCAGTTTATGATTTGCGTCAATGAGCTGTCGGCACAACAGTGTCATGAGCGGGCAATTTTAGAGCCATTGGCGGTTTTGATTTCGCCCTATGCACCGCATATCGCCGAGGAATTATGGAGTCAGTTGGGCAATAAAGGTTCAATTGCGACTGTAGCTTTTCCGCAGTTTGACGCCAAGCATTTGGTAGAAAGCAGCAAAGAATATCCTGTTTCTTTCAATGGGAAAATGAGATTTACCCTAGAGTTGCCCTTAGATTTGACCGCAGCGGAAATAGAAGAAATTGTTATGAAAGACGAGAGAACAATCAAGCATTTAGAAGGACGAACGCCCAATAAAGTGATTATCGTTCCCGGGAAGATTATCAATCTCGTAGGCTAACTGCTAGGTAATAGTTTTCGGTGTAATTAGACTTGACAAGAGAATTTTGTAACACTGCATTCTTCTAGTAGGTTTTGTTTTGAAATACACAGCTTTTGGAAGAAAAGACCAAACGAAATGTTAAAAGCTTTTAGGTTTTTTAAATGGACAATTAGTTTTGTTTGAAAACTGATATTCCATGAAAAAATTTACCTTACTGTTAGTGTTTGCAATCCCTGCATTGTGCGGAGCGCAAGATGTTGGCAATGATTCTAAGAAGTTTAAAGTAGAAACAGATTTTTATGTTGGACTTTCTATTAATGTCAATCAATCCCTGAATTTGAATCAAAAATTGCGTAATGGTAATTTGCCTGAAATGCGAAATGCCGTACCTGAATTGTCGATTGGCTTGAATTTCTTGGGCGAAAAGTACTCGGGAGATTTAGAGTTCGGAACCTCTTTCCTAGAAAACGAAAAAGGCAATAATACCCTGAAATACCTTGGATTGAACGGTCGCGGACGATTTCATTACAATCTAATACACAAACCCAAAGTAACCTTTGCAGGCGGATTGTCTATAGCTTATCAAACCAATCGCTATGATTTATTTAGCAACAACAACAGCACCGATTTGAATGTTTTGAATCCGGAGCTCAATAGTGGTCATGTGAATATAGAGAATCGAATGTTTTTTGTAGGACCTTCAACGAGCTTGTTTTTGCTCAAGAAATCTAGTTTCAAACTTCGATTAAATGCAGGTTATGAATTTGCGCTAACCCGTGGGAAGTATCGCTCGGAATTTGGCTCGATAACAAATAATATTCGCGAAAACGGAAATAATCGTTTTGTTTTTGGAATTGCTTTTTTATAATGTCAAATTGTCACTAATTTTATCGCGGCATTGAATTTGAAATTGAACACAAAAAATTAAAATAATATGGGATCAAGTTATATGATATTAATTGCGCTCATTATGGGTGCAAGTTGGTTGGTAAGCTATCGACTGAAAAGTAAATTTGAAAAGTACTCGGAATTACATCTGCAAAATGGTATGTCCGGAAAAGAGATTGCCGAAAAGATGTTGGCCGATCACGGAATTAGAGACGTAAGAGTCATTTCTGTGGAGGGACAATTAACAGATCATTACAATCCAGCCGATAAGACGGTCAATTTAAGTGAAGGCGTTTACAACCAAAGAAATGCTGCCGCTGCTGCAGTTGCGGCTCACGAATGCGGTCATGCCGTGCAGCATGCAACGGCTTACAGTTGGTTGGAAATGCGTTCGAAATTAGTGCCTGTAGTGAGTGTGGCTTCCAATTTTGTACAATGGATTTTGCTTGCAGGAATCTTGATGATTAAGGTTTTTCCGCAGTTGCTTTTGGTAGGAATTGTACTTTTTGCCTTAACTACTTTATTTTCAATCATTACTTTACCGGTAGAATATGATGCAAGTAACAGAGCTTTAGCTTGGTTAGAAAACAAACAGATGTTAAACCGCGAAGAGCATGCCGGTGCAAAAGATGCCTTAAATTGGGCGGCTAGAACCTATGTGGTTGCTGCGATTGGATCGATTGCAACTTTGTTGTACTATGTGATGGTGTATTTGAATAGAAGATAATTTGTAATAGATAGTATTGAAATTCCAAATTCCAATTGTATGTTGGAGTTTGGAATTTTTTTATTGGAAATTTATAACTGAATTTGTCTATCTATTTGCTGGTCTAAAGAGATAAAGGTTTCCGTTCGAGAAACGCCTTCAATCGCTTGAATTTTGGTATTGAGTAATTGCATCAAATGTTCGTTGTCGCGGCAAATGATTTTGATTAGAATAGACCAATTCCCCGTAGTGTAGTGGCATTCCAGCACTTCTGGAATTTTTCTGAGTTCACGAACTGCTTCAGAATTGCGAGCGGCTTTATCGAGGTATACACCGACGAACGCCATTGTGCTGTAGCCCAAAACCTTCGTGCTGACTATAAATTTTGAACCTGAAATCACGCCGGCTTGTTCCAATTTTCTAAGTCTTTGATGAATGGCCGCACCGGATATACCAATTTTGTTAGCGATTTGAAGAATGGGTTTTCTAGCATCGGTCATTAAATCTCGAAGAATTTCTTTATCGATGCCGTCTATTTCTATTTGCAACTGGTTTATCTTCATGATATTTCGTTGTTTAAAGTGCAATTAAGCGAGCTAAAGCTTGTATCCCTTATGCCTACTTGGCGTGCTGATTTAAATTTCACCCGAGGCTTTAGCCTCACTTAGCGAAGCTAAATCGTCGATTTCTATTTGCAAGGAATTCACTTTAAAGATAGATTATTTGCAACTGAAATCTATCTATTTGGTTTCTTTTGATAAGCAAATTTAGTAACTTATTGTTCTTTTGCTATCTCAGCCGTGTATTTTTAGCCCTGATGGAAGCGGCATCCTGTCATTGCAAGTATCGCGAAGCAGTATATGGCTTCAAGTTAGCTTAGTAAGATTGCTTCGCGATACTTGCAATGACAGATAAAGCGGACAGCAGGATTAGCTCCTAAAAAAATCACTGTATTAAACGATCGGGGTTGTACCCAATATAATCCATTTGTTTTTCTTTGAACTTTACGCCGTAGTCTTCAAGTTCCTTGAGTATTGGGAGATAGACTTCTCTATTGATGGGTAATTGAACGCCGGGCGTTTTGATTTGACCGTTCAGAATTTGTAAAGTTGCCATTGCTACAGGAAGACCGACAGTTTTTGCCATTGCGGTGTAAGTTTGATCGTCGCCTAAACAAACCATTTTAGAATCTATTTGTTTTTGAACACCGTTTAGCTCGTAGCCGAATTTGTGATACATGACAATCATGTCTTTATCGTTTGGTTCTAAAGTCCATTTATCACTGAGGATTTTCTCTAAAATTTGTGCCGGAGACGCATTTTTTAGTCCAACGATTTTATTCGGATTAAACAAGTCTAGTTCTAACAGCTTATCCCACATGATATCGTCTTGTTCGATTCCGAGTTGCAAGCGTAACTTAATTTCAACAGAATCAGTCGGATGATAGGGTAGAAACAAGTTGACAAATTCGCGGTAGCTGATGGTTTCAGAATTATCTATTTGATAGCTGTCATCGGTCATGCCTAATTGCACGAACATATTCCATGCTTTGGAAAAACCGACACGCCGAATTGTGCCGCGGTATAAAGTGAGCGCGTCATCTAAGTTGTAAACGGACCGGTATTTAAGAGAATCACGGTTGGCGTACGCTTCAAAGCGACCATATCCTTCTACTTCAAGAAATTCAGTTCGTCGAAATAACTTATGATACGGAATGTATTTGTAGGTGCCTTCTTGAATAAATTTTGCAGCGCCACCTTGACCGGCGAGGACAACGTTTCTCGGCGCCCAAGTAAATTTATAATTCCACAGATTATTATCGGATTCCGGAGCAACTAATCCGCCGCAAAACGACTCGAATAGAATCATCTTTCCACCTTGATCTCTTATTTCATCAATGATCTTCATCGCGCTCATGTGATCGATACCGGGGTCGAGTCCGATTTCGTTCATAAAGATGAGGTTATTGGCTTTAGCTTGTGCGTCGAGTTCTTGCATGGCATCGCTGACATAAGAAGCGGTAACCATATGCTTTTTAAACGCGATACAGTCTTTGGCAACTTCAATGTGCAAATGTGCCGGCAGCATAGATATGACAATGTCTGCCTTTTGAATTTCGATCTGACGTTGCGTTGCATCAAAAATGTCTAAAGCAATTGGGGTGGCATTTTTGTGATTATTGGTTTTGCGTTTGGCAAGTTCTATTGATAAATCACCGATCGTGAGATGTAATTGTTGTGCTTCTGATTTGTTGAGTAAGTATTGAATCAACGAAGAAGCGGAGCGACCGGCTCCAATAATCAGAATATTTCTCATAGTTTAATACAAAAGTGTGGCAAAGGTATGAATTTGTGCCTATAAAAAAGCCCACGTTGTCGTGAGCTTTTTAGGGTGTTTGAAGAATTTATTCCAATTCTTCGAGATCTTTCAAATCCTCTTGTTTGGATTCTATTTTCTTTTGTTCAAATTGAGCGTCTTGTTGAACTTCATCGGGAATCATGCTTCGAATAACAATGATTACGAGGGTTAAACTCGCAACAATAAGCAACCATTTTGGAACATTTTTCTGCTCAGTATCAGATTTGATAAAGGCGATTCCGGCAAAAATTATGGCAAGGGCTGTGGGTAATATTCCGAGCGTACCCATTGGCAATATGGCGAAAACAATGCCGAGGATTACAAATATAAATGCCAATACTACTAGTGCTTTTCTCATCTTAAATTCCTTTTGCGTTGGTTAAAGTTAATTGTCCTGTTCCTACAGGTATACTGAATTGGATTAGTGCTGGAACTCTGGCTTGGTCAGCGGTAAGATAAATGATGTTTTTGTCAGTTCCACGCAGTTTGTTTGTTTTGGCTCCTATGGAAATCTTATAACAAACTTTCTTGCCAAGATTTCCAACATTTAAAGTTTCTTTTCCTAAAAATTTAGCAGAAACTCCCATTTCTTTTTCGTCGAAAACTACTGAGAAACTCTTGATTTGACCTGGTTTATAAGTGCTGAAATCGATGGTTCTCAATTTATACAAAATGGAAACAACGTCTTGAGAACCCGGATTGATTTGGAATGTTTTTTTGGTTTCAGGCATGTTTTTTTTGTTGACTGTGCTTTCGATTGTTCTTCCATCAGATTTGAAAATATACTTTTCTTTCTTGGTATACTTACCTTCGAAGATATCACGCTTGTATAAATTTGACTTCAGTGTAATTGGATCCACATAAGATTCGTAGATGTCGCGAATCTTGAAAAAAGAATCCCACTTACTGTAGGTCGTCGCCTCACATCTCAAATGGAGTAAAGTTCTCTTGGAAGTTTTTACAGTTTCTGTTTCCATAGTCACTTGTGCGAGCTGTGTCATCAATCCGCTCATGTTGTAGGAAGCGGCATAAACAAATTTCTCGCCCGGCCTAACCGTTTTATTGGTTTGCGCAATGAGTCCACAGCTAGTCAAGACGGTCAACAATAAAAAAATTTTCTTCATGTTTTTTCTCTTTAATAAAGTGCAAATGTAGTATTTTTTTGTTTCGACTTTCTGCTAAGTAAGTTATGCTAATTAATATTGACGGCTGATTTCGGAAATATTGAAATTGGTAGAACTGCCATGGTTTAGCATTCGAATTTAGATTTTGGAAAACTTTTGTTGAATCTTTTGGCATTCTTCCGATATAAAATACATTTGTTGTCTATTAAATCAATCTTGTTTTTATGGAACGAAAAATTGTAATGATTGCAGCATTATTGGGTGTTTCAGCTATTATTTTAGGCGCATTTGGCGCTCATGCTTTGAAAAAAGTATTGACAGGAGAACAGTTAATTACATTTGAAACCGGTGTGAAGTATCAGATGTATCACACTTTGTTTTTGTTGTTTGTTGGATTGTCTTCTCAGATAAGTGATTTGGCCAAAAAGAGAATTTTTTATTTCATCATAAGTGGAATTTTGTGCTTTTCGGGATCAATTTATTTGCTGGCAACCAATGATTTAACATCTTTCGATTTTCGGGTAATAGGGTTCATCACTCCCATTGGAGGTTTATTATTGATTATCGGCTGGATTTGTCTTTTTGTCGATTTTTTGAGGAAAAAATCATAATATTTCAATATTCCGAAATCTAGATTAAATATTATTTTTACTTTTGTCACGCAATTAAAACACAACACAATCATATTTTTATGAATAATTACGCCCAAACTACGAAATCGATTTCGTTAGAAAAGTATGGTATTACAGACGCTGCTGAAGTAATATATAATCCATCTTTTGATTTTCTGTACGAAGAGGAACTCAAACCTTCATTGGTTGGATATGAAAGAGGTCAATTAACTGAATTGGGAGCGGTAAATGTAATGACCGGGGTTTTCACGGGTCGTTCGCCAAAAGACAAATACATAGTCGAAGATGACGTGACCAGAGATACTATTTGGTGGAATTCGCCAAAAGCGGTCAACGATAATAAACCAATCTCACAAAAAACATGGGATGCATTGAAGGAAACCACAGTTTCTCAGTTGTCAGGAAAGCGATTGTTTGTGGTTGATGCTTTTTGCGGAGCCAATGAAAATACTCGTTTAAAGGTTCGCTTTATCATGGAAGTGGCATGGCAGGCTCATTTTGTAAAGAATATGTTTATCCGCCCAACGGAAGAAGAATTAGACAATTTTGGTGAGCCGGATTTTATCGTGATGAATGGTTCCAAGACAAGTTTTAAAGATTATGCGGCGCATGATATGAATTCGGATGTCTACATTGCTTTCAATTTGACCGAGAAGATGCAGTTGATTGGTGGCACTTGGTATGGAGGCGAAATGAAAAAAGGTATGTTCGCGATGATGAATTACTATTTGCCTTTACAAGGGATAGCATCTATGCATTGTTCTGCAAACAAAGGAACTGATGGAGATGTAGCTGTTTTCTTTGGTTTGTCAGGCACAGGAAAAACCACCTTATCTACAGATCCGAAAAGAGAGTTAATTGGTGATGATGAACACGGCTGGGATGATGATGGTGTTTTTAATTTTGAAGGTGGTTGTTATGCCAAAACAATCGACTTAAGTAAAGAAAACGAACCTGACATTTACGGAGCCATAACAAAAGACGCGTTATTAGAGAATGTAACCGTTGATGCCCATGGCAAGATAGATTTTAAAGATGGATCAGTAACTCAGAACACGAGAGTTTCTTATCCTATCAATCATATCCATAATATAGTAAAGCCGGTCTCTAAGGCAGGACATGCAACTAAAGTAATCTTCCTAACCGCAGATGCTTTTGGGGTAATGCCGCCGGTGTCTAAGCTTACACCTGAGCAAACAAAGTATTATTTTTTATCTGGTTTTACAGCTAAATTAGCCGGTACGGAGCGAGGTGTTACAGAGCCGACACCCACATTCTCAGCTTGTTTTGGAAAAGCGTTTTTAACACTACATCCTACAAAATACGGAGAAGAGTTGGTGAAGAAAATGGAACAGCACAATGCCCAAGCTTATATGGTAAACACTGGCTGGAACGGAACTGGAAAGCGAATTTCCATCAAAGATACACGCGCCATTATTGACGCAATTCTGGATGGTTCGATTGAAAAAGCAGAGACCAAGTTGATTCCAATGTTCAACTTTGAAGTGCCCACGTCACTGCATGATGTAAATCCAGCGATACTAGATCCGCGCGATACCTATACAAACGCTGCAGAATGGACAGAGAAAGCGAAGCATTTAGCAAGTTTGTTTGTTAAGAATTTTGAGCAGTATACAGATAATGCTGAAGGGCTTAATTTGGTTAAGGCTGGGCCTCAATTATAGTAAATCAATTGCTAAATAGACTATTATAAGTCGATTTTTGAATTAAATGCAAGCATTTTCTTCATAATTCGACTTTTTTTTAACTGATGATAATTTAGTACTAAAACGTTTTCTCATTTCAGATTGGAAATATACTTGCTTATATTTTAGCAATCTACTTATTTTTTTCTTCGCTTTTTGTCATTTTCCTAAATCGTAAGCCTTTGCGTAAAATTTAGTTCAAAATTCTTTTACTTTGCCTCATAATTCTAAAAATGAAATAGTTATGTCAGTAAAAAAACAATTTATAAAGACTAAACCGGTTTGTAAAGTGACTTTTACAGTTGAAGCAAAAGATGCTAACACCGCGGCAGTTGTCGGAGATTTTAACAACTGGAATCCAAAAGAAGGTGAATTGAGTAAGATGAAAAACGGAACTTTCAAAGGAGTTTTTGATGTAAATAAAGATGCTTCTTACGAATTCAAATATGTTATTGATGGTGCTTTTGTAAATGAAGTAGAAGCTGATTCATACCGATACAATGAATTTGCTGGTGCAGAAAATAGTGTGTTGGAAGTATAATCGCTTTTTCACTAAGATAGAAAGTCGCCATTTTGGCGACTTTTTTTTTAAATATATCTTATTCACTGACTTATTCAAGATTACGACTG
>CANHBE010000045.1 GCA_947458575.1 Flavobacteriaceae bacterium
ATATTGTTTCTAGCGCTCATTTCGGGTAGAAATCCGGATTATCTCATCGAACATCAAATCAAATCAGTTCCCATTCTGAAGAAAGCAAACCTAGAAATCATTCCTACAGGATATATTCTGATTGAAAGTGGAACCGTTACAGCGGTAGAAAGAGTGAGCAAGACAGCACCTTTAGACCGAGGCAATGCGGATTTCATTTTGCAAACTGCAGAAGCTGGAGTCATGCTCGGACATAAATTGATTTATCTCGAGGCAGGAAGTGGTGCCCTTAAACCTGTTCCCTTGGAGGTGATTTCTCTAGTTTCACGGCATGTACAAGTTCCGCTAATTGTCGGGGGAGGCATAAAAAACGTTCACGAAATCCACGCGATGTACGATGCAGGAGCTGATTTAGTCGTTATCGGAAATGCTTTTGAAACAAATCTGGACTTTTTCTCATAATATGGAAATATTGAATCATCTTTTGGATTCTTATAAAGAGACACCAGTCACAGTTATTGTATTGGAGTTTGTGGCTTTTGCACTGGGCATTTGCAGCGTATGGTTTGCGAAAAAAGTCAATGTATTGGCTTATCCCACAGGTTTGATTGCAACAGTAATTACTACGTATTTGTTATTTATTGCCGGTTATTTAGGCGATATGCTCCTAAATGGCTATTTTTCAATAATGAGTATTTATGGCTGGTATTGTTGGTCAGGCAAGGGCATAACGGCTGAAAATCGATCCGTTTCAAGAACCTCCGATGCTGAAAAAATAATTGGTTTTTTACTTTTTATTATTACAATTTTTGTAGTTTTCGCGGTCTATAATGCATTTCACTATACAATTAATGCTGACAATTATTTCGATATTCTTGCCTCAGGGATTTTTTTTACGGCGATGTGGTACATGGCTTTGAAAAAAATTGAAAATTGGACGCTTTGGATAATCGGTGATATTATTGTTGTGCCTTTGTACGCCTATCGTGGTTTAGGAATGCTCGCACTGCAGTATTTAATATTTACAATTTTAGCCGTTTTGGCTTATTTCGAATGGAGGAAAATCTTAAACAACAAAACTCAAATATCCTGAAAATTGCTTTGTACGGACCGGAATCAACCGGTAAAACGACCTTGGCAATTGCGCTTGCTGATTATTTTAAAACCAACTGGGCACCTGAGTTTGCGCGGGAATATTTAGAAAGTAAACTAGAAGATGCAGGTCAAGTTTGCCAACCGGAAGACTTGATGCCAATTGCTATTGGTCAAACAAAAGTTGAAAATGAAGCATTGCTAAACGCAAACCTGTTTTTGTTTTGCGATACATGTCTTTTGGTTACTAAGGTGTATTCGGAAATCTATTATAATACCTGCGACCCTTTGTTGGATAAAGCCGCGAAGAAACATAAGTACGATCTTTTTATTCTCACCGATATTGATGTGCCTTGGGAAGAAGACAGTCTTCGGGATCGTTCAGCAAATCGAGAGGAGTCTTTTCACTATTTTAAGAAAGCACTGGTGGAAAATGACAAGCCATACATAACTTTGTCAGGAGATTCCGATGCCAGACTTGCAAAAGCAATCAAAATTATAGAAGATTTTCTTGAAGCTAAATCGATGGGCTTTAATTCGCACGACTTTGTAAATGTCTACAAGAAAAACATTCAAATTGGCGCAATTAAATCTCATATTAAACTATTCGTTGATGGAGTTTCAAAGGCAAATATTGTTCGACCTGCAATAGTTGGCGATGGCATCACTCTTTTTTCTGATGGTCAATTTAAGGAGTTGGTTAATTATTTTGATTCGAATTCCAATGATCTTAAGTTGATGAAATTTGTTCCGGCGTCTGGTGCAGCGAGTAGGATGTTTAAGTTCTTAAATGAATTCTTACTTGAATTTGATCCCGAAAAAGATACGATTAACAGCTACATCAATAAGAAAAACAGCACGAGCCTTTCCGTATTCTTAGCTGGTCTGGATAAATTTCCTTTTTACGAAACAATCAAAACGATACTGCAAGAATTATATGTCGATTACAACAGTTGGAATAGTGATAAGAAGCATTTCTATTTCATAAAACTGCTTCTCGATCCGGATTACTTCAACTTTAGCAATAAACCGAAGGCAATCTTGCCTTTTCATAAATATGAAACTCATACAGCGACTCCAATAGAAGAACACCTGAATGAAGCTGCAATGTATGCGTCGTCGCAAGGAATCGCCAATTTGCATTTTACAATTTCCGAAATCCACAAGTCTCAGTTTGAAAAGATCATCGATAGAGAAGTAAGAAAAGTTCAGGAGAAGTATAAGACGAGAATCAATATTGAATTCTCATTTCAAAGTTCGTCTACAGACACCATTGCGGTCTCGCCCGACAATGAACCATTCAGAGGAGAAACTGGTTCGTTGGTTTTTCGACCGGCAGGACACGGTGCTTTGCTAAACAATCTAAATCATATCGACGCAGACATCATTTTTATTAAGAACATAGACAATGTAATCCAAAATCATATTGATACGATTGCATTCTATAAAAAGGCTTTAGCAGGATATCTTTTGCAAGTACGAACAAAAGTGCATCAAATTCTGCGTCAGATTGAGGAAACTGAAATAAAAGAGGTCAATCTTGCAAGCTGGGCAGATTTTGCAAAAAAAGAGCTAAACATAGACATTCACGATGATTTTTATAGATATACACCGGAGAATAAACTCGCTTATTTAAAGGAGTTGCTCAATCGCCCAATCCGAGTTTGCGGAATGGTTAAAAATGAAGGAGAACCCGGAGGCGGGCCGTTTTGGACGTTCGACAAAAAGGGTCACGTTTCACTACAAATTGTTGAAAGTTCTCAAGTTGATTTGCAAAATATGAGACAAGCGGATTTATTTGCAAAATCGACACATTTTAACCCGGTCGATATTGTGTGTTCCTTTAAAGACTATCGAGGAAATAAATTTGACCTAAACAAGTTTGTCGACCACGAAAGCGGATTTATAGTCTATAAAAACAAGAACGGGAAAGATATAAAAGCATACGAATTGCCGGGCTTGTGGAATGGTGCAATGGCAAACTGGATTTCAATATTTGTAGAAGTTCCCTTAATAACCTTTAATCCTGTCAAAACCGTTAACGATTTGCTTAAATCACCACACCAACCTCGATAATGGATCTTGAGAAGATTAAATCTGAGTTGTGTTTTAAAGCCGTCCGAAGTTCGGGAGCCGGAGGTCAAAATGTGAATAAGGTTTCCTCAAAAGTGATATTGAGTTTTGATATTTCTAAATCTCATGGATTGAATAATTCCGAGAAAGAACTGCTTATCAATAAACTAAAAAGTAGGTTAACATCAGAATTTGTGCTGATTCTAAATGGAGACGAAGACAGAAGCCAACTCAAAAACAAGAAATTGGTTACCAAACGATTTCTGGAAATGATTAGGTCTGCACTTGTCGTTCAAAAACAGAGAAAGGCAACAAAAATTCCCCGTTCCGTTATTGAAAAGAGAATAAAAACTAAGCGAACAACTGCAATAACCAAGCAACTTCGCAAGCCCCCCGAATTCTGAAAATTAATAATTTTGACAAGTAAATTTGGAGTTTACCAAAAAGAAATTACATTTGCACTGTCTCAAAAGGGGTGCTCTAAATTACGAGCTGAGATTATACCCAATGAACCTGGAACAGGTAATGCTGTTTAGGGATAAGACTAAAACTAATGTATAAAATAGTTTAGTTAGGAGTATCATTTTAATTTTTTAACCAAGAATAATTACCTCTTTTTATTTGTAATCCGTATTACGAATGAAAACTTTATTAGCTACGCTCAGTTCGCCAAAGGCTCGAGTCAACCAATCTTGTCCATTTAGAATCAGTAAGCAACGTTTATTTTTAATTTTACCTGCTCTAATGTTTTTTCATGCAAGAGCTCAGGAAAAGACAACAGACACTACAAAAGTTAATGTGCTTAATGAAGTAACTGTATCTTCGGTTAGGGCAAAGGGAAAAAATCCAATAACATATACCAACTATTCAAAAGAAGAAATAGCTCCGCGAAATCTTGGTCAAGATATTCCTGTGCTTTTGAATTTTTTACCATCCGTAGTTTCAACAACCGATGCAGGGAATGGTGTTGGATATACCTATCTCCGTGTCCGTGGTTCGGATGGTTCAAGAATTAACGTCACTTTGAATGGAATTCCGTTCAACGATAGCGAAAGCCAGGGAACATTTTTCGTTAATTTACCCGATTTTGCTTCATCACTAGAGAGTGTCCAATTGCAACGTGGCGTTGGAACATCTACCAATGGACCAGGTGCGTTTGGTGCGAGTTTGAATATGCAAACCAAATCGTTCCGAGAGAAAGCCTATGCTGAAATTGCAAATTCCGGAGGGAGTTTTGGTACTCGAAAACACACATTGGCTTTTGGAACAGGCTTGCACGACAATTTTGAAATGAATGCGCGCTTGTCCAACATAGCTTCAGATGGTTTTATTGACCGGGCTGCATCTAACATG
Source organism: Flavobacteriaceae bacterium (assembly GCA_947458575.1). Taxonomy (GTDB): domain Bacteria; phylum Bacteroidota; class Bacteroidia; order Flavobacteriales; family Flavobacteriaceae; genus Flavobacterium. The sequence goes on from CANHBE010000045.1 coordinate 4,498, forward strand.
TTTGGCTATTTTTTTAACGCCAATTATATTACTGAAAAAAGACAAATTAAGTTTCTTGCTTTTGGAGGAAGAGAAAAAACCTACCAAGCATGGTATGGTTTGGAAGATCCGGAAAAGTTAAAAAACGACCGCACATATAATGTTGCGGGAATGTATACTGATGAGTTTGGCAACACGCAGTTTTATGATGATGAAACGGATAATTACACGCAAAATCATTTTCAATTACATTGGTCTGAAAAGTGGTCAAAAAAATGGATTTCGAACTTGGCATTTCATTACACCATCGGAAAAGGATATTTTGAACAATACCGAGAAGATGAAACTTTGGCGGACTATAACTTGCCCGATTTTAATGGGAATTCAATTTCCGATTTGGTCCGAAAACGATGGCTTGACAATGATTTTTTTGGAACTACATTCTCTTTAAATTATAAAATGAATGAAACGGACATTCTGATTGGAGGTGCAGCAAATCGGTATCTCGGCGATCATTTTGGAGAAGTAGTTTGGACACAGTTTTATAGACCAAGCGCAAATAGATATTATGATAATATCGGAAATAAAGACGATGTAAATTTTTATGCCAAAGCTTCTCAGCAAATCGGTGAGTTGAATGTGTTCACCGATTTACAATACCGAATGGTTTTTTATGAAGCTACTAGTTTTCGTTTTGAAGATGTAAACGATAAGTTCTTGTTTTTCAATCCAAAAGTGGGTTTAAATTATCAACTTAATGAAAAAAATTCATTCTATGGGTTTTTTGGGGTAGCGAATAAAGAACCACGACGGGACGACTATGAAAACGGCAGTACAAAACCGGAAAGATTATTTGATTATGAACTTGGATGGAAATTTAATTCAAAAAAAGTAAATGTAACGGCTAATGCTTTTTACATGAATTACAGAGATCAGCTGGTTTTAACCGGTGCTTTGAACGATGTTGGTTCGCCTGTTTTCACCAATAGTGGGAGTAGTTATCGCCTTGGTTTAGAAGTGGAGTCGTTAATTAATATAACTCAAAAATTATTGATTAATCCAAACCTAACCGTAAGTCAAAACAAAAACAGAGACTTTAATTTTCAACGCAATGGTGTATTACAAAATCTCGGGAATACGGATATTGCATTTTCACCAAACCTTATTTTTGGAAATAGATTTACGTATCAACCTACGAAAACAACTCAGGTTTCATTGTTTTCAAAATATGTAGGTAAACAATTTATGGGTAACATCGACTCGAAAAACTCTGTTTTGGATGCCTTTTTTGTTAATGACCTTAATTTTACCCACCAATGGAATATCAATAAAGGAATAAAGTCGATTGTGCTTTCGGCTTTAGTAAACAATATCTTTAATGTAGAATACGAGTCGAACGGATTTTTTTACACATTCGATGATATTGATAGCTCAGGAAATACAACTACTTTTGAAGGTGCAGGATTTTATCCACAAGCTGGAATTAACTTTTTGGCTGGACTCACCTTTACTTTCTAATTGTAAACTCTAATCGAATTGTTCCCCAGTACTTCAACACGATAATTAATCATCGGGTAAGCTGCATTTTGAGCTGTTCCGGTAAATAAACTGTAGATATAAGCGTCTTCACAATTACACTGTCCATTTAACCCAGAGATGGATAATCTCGAGCAAGCCGTTATGGCTTGATTTGGGCAGTTTCCGTTCCAAGCGCGGTAATCGTTGTCTGAGACTTTCATGATTATAAAGTAAATGTCACCTTCAACGGTTACCGAAATCGGATTTAAGTTTGAAAGCAATCCACTGTAAGCCGGAAAATTGAGATTTAATATTGCGGAAAAACCGTAATTTGGGATATAAGGATTATTGTTGCGCCGGTTAGAGTCCTTTTCGCAACCCACTAAAATTCCAAAAAAAACAAGGAGAAAAAATACTTTCTTCATAAATTAAAAACAAAAACAAAATGATTCAAACAAATATAAATTAATTAAATTTGGATGTGCATTGATTAACATATTATTATTCTGTAAAGAGAATTATGTTATCTTTGTCCGCAAGGAATCCCGTCGAGATGGGATTTTTTCTATTTATATAAATGACGAAATTATGAGTGCAGTATCTTATTACACAGCAGAAGGACTAAAAAAGTTAAGAGAAGAATTAGATTATCTAAAACACGTGGCGCGCCCGAAAGCCTCCCAAGATATAGCAGACGCAAGAGACAAAGGTGATTTGTCTGAAAATGCCGAATACGACGCAGCCAAAGAAGCGCAGGGCTTACTCGAGATGCGAATCGCAAAATTAGAGGAAATACATGCCAATGCAAGACTAATCGACGAGACACAGTTGGATGTTTCGAAGGCGTTGGTACTATCCAATGTGAAAATCAAGAATCAAGCAAACGGATTGGAGATGAAATATACTTTGGTGGCTGAGAGCGAAGCGGATTTAAAATCAGGGAAAATATCAGTAACTTCGCCTATCGGTCGCGGATTACTTGGAAAATCAGTTGGAGATATTGCTGAAATTACTGTTCCAAACGGTACTTTGAAGTTTGAAGTATTGGAAATCTCAAGAGACTAATTGACTATGGCAACTATTTTTTCAAAGATTATTGCTGGCGAAATTCCGTGCTATAAAGTGGCAGAAGATGCAGACTTTTTAGCTTTCCTAGATGTAAATCCAAATGCAACGGGACATACGCTCTGTATCCCAAAAAAAGAGGTCGACAAGATTTTTGATCTGGAAGATGATGCTTTTTCAAAATTGATGCTTTTTTCGAAGAAGGTAGCGGAAGCTATTGAAAAAACGGTGCCTTGCAAGAGAGTTGGAATGGCTGTTATCGGATTGGAAGTGCCTCATGCACACGTACATTTGATTCCTATCAATGAGATGGACGAGATGAGATTTCAAAATAAAGTTAGACTAAGTCCAGAAGAGTTTGCATCGTTAGCAAAAAGTATTCGACAAAACTTGCATTAGTAAAGCCATTCTAAGCATAAGCTATACTGAAAGTAATCCTTAATTCTCATCCGACTTCTTGTCAAAAACTACTTGCATAACGGTGCCTTTACCCAGCTCCGATTGCAGCACTTTTATTTTGCCTTTGTGATATTCCTCCACAATTCTTTTGGTCAGGGATAAACCCAATCCCCAACCGCGTTTTTTGGTGGTAAAACCGGGTTCAAAAACACTTTTGAATAGTTTTTTGGGAATTCCTTTACCTGTATCAGTTACTTTTATCTTGACTTGTTTTTCATCTTCTTCAATCGTAATAGAAAGTTTTCCTTTTCCTTTCATGGCATCAATCGAATTTTTTACAAGGTTTTCAATAGTCCAGGAATGCAATGCGGGGTTTAAGGACACCAGAATTTTTTCATTAGGAGCCTTGAATTCAAAGTTAATTTGCTTAGATGATCTGGATTTAAGGTAATCATACGATTCAAATGTTTCCTGGATAATGTCTCTTTTTTCAAGAATTGGCTCCGAACCAATTTTCGAAAATCGATCTGTAATGGTCTGCAGTCGTGTAATATCTTTTTCTATTTCCGAAACTGTCGTCGGATCTACGTTGTCAGCTTTCATTATTTCAAGCCATCCAATCAATGAAGATAATGGTGTGCCAATTTGATGGGCTGTTTCTTTCGCCATTCCGGCCCAAAGCTTGTTCTGAGTAGCCATTTTAGTGCTTTTATAAAAATTGTAGACTAAAGCGCCAAAGAGAACAATAATTAACACCAAAGCAATCGGATAGTACTTGAGCTTATTCAATAGAGAAGAGTCTCCATAATACAAATACTGGTACTTTCCTGTCACATATTCAATGGCTATCGGATCATTTTGATCTTTGAGTTGAGCTAAGAGTTGAGCTGATTTGGCTTTGTCTCTTACTATTTCGCTGTCGATGTTTTTTGTGCTAAGAATTACATTATTCTCCGTCAAGATGATTGGAATTCTGGCGTTTTGGATGATCTTCAGTGGAAGTTCAATATCTGTATTAACATCGGCATTATTGAGTGACTTCTGTGCCTCTGCCCAATGCTGCATTTTTGTTCGCTCTTCGTTCTTGAATATCTGAAAGAACGTATAAGTATTCCAAAGTATCAGGGAGATAATAAAAAATGACGCAACAATCAGCGCCCAGCGCATCAGATTTTTGTGATTTGAAAATAACATCTTGTTTTGTTTGCGGGAATAAATATACAGAAATAAAAAGGGAATCGACCAAAAAGCAAAGTTCAACCAGCAACAAAAAAGGGCCTAAACATTTCATTTGTTTAAGCCCTTATCGCTTTTATCAATAGATTATTTCTTGATGATTCGTTGCGTTTCCTCTTCTCCATTCACAAATTTCAACTGAACAAAATAAAGACCAGGTGCAATATCACTTAAATCAATGGTGCTTTCATAAGGTTTTCCTACCGTGATAAGCGCTCCTTGAACTGATATAATTTTGTAATGCCCAATATCTAAGTCAGAAGCGATGCTAAGATATTCACGAACAGGATTAGGGGAAAGTGTCGCATTCAAAGTGGAATTGCTATTGCTTTGCATCCTTGGCGCGGCACCCCATGTATAGGAATAGCCATCTGACTTGTTAATTAGATCGGCTGTTTGATTTCCATTACCGCTATTGCCATTGTTAAAAACAATATTGACAGCTGTTGCTCCTGATATTGTGTATTTATAAAAACCATTGGTATGCGCAACCATTGTCATGCCTGGCCATGTCGTATTAGCGACGCTTCCAGTTGGAACAGCATTCCAATAGTGAATTTTCGGAGCTGATGTCCAATTTGAGGGTGGCTTAAAGTATACAGTCATTGAACTCGGACATCGGTTCGCCGGCGCGGAAGCCAGCCAGCCTGAATCATAATAACGAATGCCTGCTGCAACATTGAGATCGGGGGTTTGTCGTGTTCCATCAGTAAATATCAAATTAGATGCGCTAACCGTGGAAGGAAATGTAAATCGATACCAACTACCGCAGTCAAGCGTCATGGCAACACCTGGCCAATTGACCGAAGGAGCAGTTCCTGTAGTGCCCCAATAGTAAATTCTGATTGAGGAGCTCCAGTTAGATGGTTTCTTAAAGTAGACAGTAAAATTGGGTGGAGTTGAAAAGTTGTACGTCTCAGTTCTAATTGCAGAACTTACACCTGCAGTATTTCTTACAAAGGCCTTGAGAGTGGTAGTTGTGCTAATTGTTAAAGATTTTGTAGCCAACGAAGAAGGAGAAGAAGTAGTAGGTGTTGAACCGTTTGTTGTATAATAAATTGTTGAAGTATTGTTGTTTGCAGTTAATACAACATTTACCGTGTTACCCGATGCAAAACTTCCGCCAGTTGGCGTGATTGTCAAGCTGGGGACATCGGCAACAACTTCTCTTTCCCAAATTGCATAATCTGTCCCCCATGTTTTTAATACCCAACCCGTTCCTGGATTCCACATTCCGGGACCGATCTTCACAACTACCTTATTATCTATGGTAGCTGAATAAAATGATCCAGAATTTGATACAACAACAGAGCTGTATGCGTTGATGCCGTTATTTCTTCGAATAGCCATTATTTTGTCAATAGCCAACTGATTTCCTGCGTAATTTACCGTCACACCATCTTTAGAATATGTACCGCCGTAGTAGTGCGGAAAAAACACACAAGGAATTCCAGGGTGTGTCAGTATGTAGGCGTAACCTTTCATAATGTTAGCACTTGTTACAAAACTTCCCGGTTTAACAAAAGTATCGTGGTTATCAATGAAAGTCACGGCTTTGTCAGCGTAACCATATTGACCAGCTAGTCCCGGATAGCCGGCAAGTGCAGCATAATTACCATTATTAATAGCAGGTTGCAACGCATTATAGTAAAGCGCAAAATCAAAAGCTGCAGACCGGTTACCGGTACCGTTTATCCAAGCTTTTAATGCAGTCGTGCTTCCATCCCAATATTCACCAACTGATGAATATGGACTTGAGGCATTGATGTAATCACCAAAATAGCCTGCAGAAAAACCTTTGGCGACATCCCACCGCCAACTGTCAAAACCCAATGCTTTTAAGCGGTTGAGATATTCTTTCACCCCATTTTGAACTTGTAAATTACTGTGATCCAAGTCTCTTCCGCCATTAAAATCTTCCCCAGTATCCGGACTCCCACAAGGGCGAACACCTGAAATGGTTCCGAAGTTTGCCTCGTCTGTACTGGTGATGGATCTGCAATCCCAAGTTGGATTGGTGAAATCAGTCCAGTTCGTGGTGCCTCCTCTGTGATTGACAACCACATCTGCCATCGGATGAATTCTTGGATTGCTGCTATTCAGTGTTGTTAGGAGTGCTCGTAATTGTGCTTCTGATCCATAACTCGTTTGTGAAAAATTAAATAATTCGGTAGGAATATATCCAACCCCGCCAGTAGATTTGCTTGGAGGTGGCAACCAAATTACATTAAATCCTGCAGCGGCATACCCTGGAGCTCTGTTTCTTAAGTAATTGTATAGTCCGCCTTCCGAAGAAACTGAAGTTTGCATATGAACATCCCATCCAAATGCTTGAAACATAATATCATTTACGTTGGCTGCTGATTGAGCATTAACCCTTCCGAGGCAAAAAAACAAAATGATGAGAGCGTATACTAATTTTTTGAAAAATAGAGTTGATTTCTTCATAATGAACTGTTTCTGAATTTGACATAAATCTTGCATTTGTGAAATTAATAATTTTTTTAACAATTTTTTATGTAAGTTGCTCTTGGAACGCTATTTTTTTAAACATTTTTCCGACGATAACGTTGTAGTTGTTTAAAATGTTGATAAATTTAATTATTCTCAAGGTGAAACTTGTTTATTATGTTGTCGATTGGCCTTAAGTTATTATCAACAACCTCAAGAAGGGTACACTGAATTTCTTTATTTTTGTCTAAAATGCCAACTATGTTAAGTTTCGAACCAAAAGATGTTACTCCAGTACAATTGCAAGGTTATTTACAAAGCGCCGTTGCACCTAGACCAATTGCTTTTGCAAGCACCATTAGCGCACTCGGTCTGCCTAATCTTTCTCCATTTAGTTTTTTCAATGTATTTAGTTCAAATCCACCCATCCTAATCTTTTCTCCAGCCAGACGCGTTCGGGATAATACAGTAAAGCACACATTAATCAATGCTGAAGCAATTCAAGAGGTCGTAATAAATGTTGTTACCTACGGAATAGTACAACAAGCGTCATTATCAAGTACGGAATATGCTGATAACGTAAATGAATTTGTCAAAGCAGGCTTAACGCAGATCCCTTCAGACATCGTCAAGCCTTATCGTGTCAAGGAATCTCCGGTTCAATTTGAATGTAAAGTAAATCAAATCATACCATTAGGAACAGAAGGCGGGGCAGGAAACTTGGTGATATGTGAAGTTGTGAAAATACACATAGATGAGAGTATTCTCAATGAAGGCGGGACTATCGACCAACGAAAAATAGATTTGGTATCACGTTTAGGCAATAATTGGTACTCTAGAGCTAACCAAGGGTTGTTTGAAGTTCCGAAACCAGTCGCAAACCTCGGAATTGGTGTAGATGCAATTCCAACTTTTATCAAAAAAAGCGCTATTTTTGATGGCAATGATCTAGGCATTCTCGGAAACGTCGAAGCCTTGCCGACACCAAGCGAAGTTGCTATATTTGTTGAAGGAAATTTTGAAGTAAAAGCCTTACTAAGTGCGGACGACGAACAAAAAATTCACATAAAGGCAAAAGAATATTTGAATCAAAATGACGTATCTTCCGCTTGGAAATTGTTGTTGGCTAATTCAAGTACCAGAAAATTAGAAACATTATAAAAATAAGAAGATGGAAGTTACAGGAAAAATCAAAATGATCGACGCTACGAAAGAAGTAGGGTCTTCTGGGTTTAAGAAACGTGATGTTGTGGTTACCACAGATGAACAATACCCGCAACATATATTGGTGCAATTTGTTCAAGACAAGTGCGACTTGCTGAACAATTTCAATATTGGTGAAAATGTTAAAATAGATATTAATTTGCGTGGTCGGGAGTGGGTTAATCCACAAGGCGAGACCGTTTATTTTAATACAATTCAAGGTTGGCGCATTGCGAAGTTGCAAGCTGAGTCGCCAATTTCAGTTGCTCCACCAATGCCGGCTGCGGAAGCTTTTGAACCGGCAACAAATTTTACCGAAGAAGAACACGACGATTTGCCTTTCTAAGAAGTAAAAGTGCGATAATTTAAAAAAAGTAAAAAGAATCAGAGATTAGAATTTCCTAGTTTCTGATTTTTTTGTGGTTGAATACAAAGCAACGAATAACCTCATGTATCATTTATCGAAAGATCTATACTTTCCTCCGGTTGAAACAGCCTCTCCGGAAGGTATACTCGCGTTTGGAGGAGATTTATCTGTAGAGCGCTTGTTGCTGGCCTATAGAAATGGTATTTTCCCCTGGTATAATATTG
>CANHBE010000046.1 GCA_947458575.1 Flavobacteriaceae bacterium
CGAAAAAAACTCAAACAAGATTATATTGGATGCCTATAATGCTAATCCAAGTAGCATGAACGTAGCAATTTCTAATTTCATCCAATTGAAAAGCCCTAACAAGATTATTATTTTAGGTGATATGTTTGAGCTTGGGGATCAAAGTAGTGCTGAACATAAAGAAATCGTTGATTCCCTGGTTCCTCAAGAAGAAATCGACTGCTTCTTCGTCGGGAAAGAGTTCTACAGAAATATTGCGAAAGTGAAACACCTTCATTTTTTTGAATCTTTTGAATCTTTTGCCAAGCACCTAAAAACGCTGGTGCTAAAGGAAAAATTGATTCTCGTAAAGGGTTCCCGAGGCATGGCGTTGGAGCGAACTTTGGAACTATTATAAAATAAAAAATCCACTAGAAACTAGTGGATTTTTTGGTGGGCGATGAGGGATTCGAACCCCCGACCCTCTGGGTGTAAACCAGATGCTCTGAACCAACTGAGCTAATCGCCCTTATTTCTTCACCGTACTTTAATTTCCATTGGAGTTCAGTGAACGCGTTTGCGAGTGCAAATATAGGTTACTTTTTCTTATTTGCAAATAAAATTCAATTTTATTACAAAATTTCTGCGACAACAAAAGTACTGCCTCCAATGAATATCAAATCACTTTTGGTTGAATTTTTCTTGGCGGCATTATAGGCGTCTGATACTGAATGGAAAGCATTTCCATGTAAACTATAATCAAGCGCTTTTTCTCTCAAAATATTAGCGTTTAATCCACGAGGAATATCCGGTTTGCAAAAATAATATGTGGCAACTTTTGGAAATAAAGGTAATATTTCCGCCAAGTCCTTGTCGTTTACTACGCCCATTACTATATGTAATTTTTCATAATCTTGTTGCTGGATCTGATCAAGCACTGATTTTAGTCCGTCAGAGTTGTGTGCAGTATCGCAAATAACCAACGGATTTACTTGTAGTTGTTGCCATCGTCCCTGTAGCCCCGTGTTTTCGACTACTTTCAAAAATCCGGTTGCAATATTTTCTTCAGTAATATTATATAAATGCAATGATTGCAAAACACGAATGGTTTGCAGTACGGTTTTTTTGTTATGCATTTGGTAATTTCCATTTAGTGGCGATGCAAAATCTTCAGTAATTTGATCCGAAGCGAAAAACAATGGTGACTCTTCAAGCGCTGCTTTCTTTTCAAAGACCGCTTTAGTTTCTGAGTTGTATTGACCAATTACAGTAGGAATATTATGTTTGATGATGCCTGCTTTTTCCTGCGCGATCAACGCTAAAGTGTTACCCAGATATTGCATATGATCAAATCCAATATTTGTAATCACGGAAACCAACGGCGTAATAATATTTGTTGAGTCAAGTCTACCGCCCATTCCCACCTCGACAATGGCAATATCAACAGCTGAGTTTTTAAAGTAATCAAAAGCCAAACCGACAGTCATCTCAAAGAAACTTAAGTTGTTTTCTTCAAAAAACACTTTGTTTTCAGCAATAAAATCAACCACAAATTCTTCTGAAACCTCTTTACCATTGATTTTAATTCGCTCCCTGAAATCTTTCAAATGAGGTGAAGTGTATAGTCCGACCTTATAACCTGCTTCCTGCAGTATAGACGCGAGCATATGCGAGGTTGATCCTTTTCCATTTGTTCCGCCCACATGAATGCATTTGAGGTGATTTTCCGGATGTCCCAAATGATCCGCGAGTAAGATAGTATTCGTCAAATCTTTGCGATAGGCTGTAGCACCTTGAGTTTGGTACATAGGCAAGCGCTGGAACATCCAATTGACGGTTTCTTGATAATTCATGAAGCTCAGGATATTGGCAAAAAACTATTCGCCAAGTTTAAAGTTGACTATAATAAATCCTATTTGAGTTTCGGGAGCATTGGGGTCTGGCTGCCATTTGTGTTTTTTTGCAGTTGCAAGGGCAGGTTCAACTAAACAGGGATCGGTATTGGTTGTTCCTTTTGTAAATTTCGCAGCAATAACATTACCACTTCTATTCACAGTTATTTGCACAACGACAGTTCCGGACTCATTACACTTTTGGGTTTCTTTTCCTGCCGCACTTAGTTTTCTGCCATTCAAACCCCAACCTTTTCCGCCGCCATCTCCTTTTCCACTTCCGTAATAGCTATTGGCATAAGGGTCACCATCTAAGCTTCCTTTGTTTCCCGGTATTTTATCTGGTCCTTCACCTTCAGTGTTTTTCCCGTCAGATTTTGGACCATTTAAAAGATTAGATATAGCATCTGTTGTGTTCTTTGAAGGTTGTGGTTTACTGTTGACCTTGGGTTTAAGAACTTCTTTAGTGCTTTCCTTTTGAGGAGTAGGTTTTTTAGTCTCCTTGATGACTGGCGCTTCCTCAATATCTTGCGTGGTTAAATCTTCTTCTGCAGCATTTGACTGTGAACTACTAGACGGCTTGGGTGCCGATTGAACAGTTTCTGTAGAAGTTTTATTTTCACCTGAACCGAACTCTGTATTGCCAAAATTTACAGCAATACCATTTTCAGGTGGCGGATCCATATAGTTGAGACCGAGAAACACGAATAACAAAAGCAGCACTACCATGATTGCTGTAGTAATTGCAAATGACTTTTTTTCGTATTCGGTTTCTAAGTATCTCATGATATATTTGACCTATTATTTTGGTCTTACTGCCAATACAACCTTAATTTGATTTCGATTAGCAATATCCAAAACATTGACTGCTTTTTCGATTGGTACACCTTCTTCTGCCCTGAGAATAATTGCCTTTTCCTTATCAGAGCCGATAATGGCTAAAAGTTTAGTTTCTAACTCAGCTTCACCAACTTTGTCTTTATCGACAAAAAATTCTAGATTCTTATTGATGCTCACAGCTATGTTTTTATTGCTATCTGTTTTTCCTTTGGCTTTTGGCAATACCAAATCGAGTGCATTGGTTGTGACCATAGTTGAAGTCAACATAAAGAAAATTAGCAATAAGAAAACAATGTCTGTCATCGACGACATGTTGAATTCCGGTGTTACTTTATTTCGTCCACGTAAGTTCATAACTATGCAGGTTCGTTAAGTAAATCTAAGAAATCAACCGCATTGGCTTCCATCTGATAAATCACTTTATTGGTTTTCACCACCAAATGATTATATCCCATAAAGGCGATAATACCCACCACTAATCCAGCAACGGTTGTGGTCATCGCTGTATAAATTCCTTCTGCCAAAGCACCAACTTCAATTTGCCCGCCAGCGCTTGCCATTTTATGAAAGGCTAAAATCATTCCGATTACGGTACCTAAGAATCCTAACATCGGACCCGCACCGGAAATTGTAGCTAACATACTTACATTTTTTTCTAATTTGTAAATCTCAAGTTTTCCAGCATTTTCGATAGCAGTATTGATATCTTCTAATGGTTTTCCAATTCGAGAAATTCCTTTTTCAATAAGTCGTGCAACCGGAGAGTTAGTTTGAGCGCATAACATTTTCGCAGCATCGATTTTTCCAGCTAGAATGTTCTCTCGTATCCGATTCATAAAGCTGACATCAATTTTTGAGGCAGCATTTATCGCCATAATTCTTTCGAAATAAACATATAACGCAAAGAATAATAAGAGACCAATAGAGAGCATGATGAGTTGTCCACCAATTCCACCACTTGTGATTAAACTCCAAATAGAAATTGTTTTTTCAACGGGAGCGTTCTCTAAAATTTGCTGAGCAGCAAGAGCGGTTGTATCTGCTTGAAGAAAGTTTGTCATAGCGTTGTTTTTTTGTGATAACGAATAGTTGCGAAATTAATTGTTTTTAACATATAATACTTGGACTTGTCAAACAATTTACACCAATTCTTTCAACGCAATTTCAAATGCATTGGCACTGATATTAACTTTTCCGGGATGAATGTCGTGTGCCTTTTGAAGCGCTTTTTTGATGGTTTGTGAGGTGTCAGCAAAGATAGCTTCATCCGTCATCTGAACTTTCTTTTCCATGAAATACGCAAACACACGTGCCATACCACAGTTCGAAATAAAATCCGGAATCAAACTGATTTTTCTGTCCACTGCTTCCATGATCGGACCAAAGAATATCGCCGTGTCAGCGAAAGGAACGTTTGCCCCGCAGGAAATTACCTCTAGTCCGTTGTCTATCATATGATCGACTTGCTCCTGTGTTACTAATCGGGAAGCAGCACAAGGCGTAAATATTTCTGCACCCATCGACCAAATTTTGTCATTTATTTCATCAAAGGGAATCATATTAAAAGCAACCAATCTATTGCCGTCTTTATTTAAAAATAATGTTCTTATTTGTTCAAAAGTAAATCCGTTTTCGTTGATAACGCCACCATCCCGATCAATAATTCCAATAATCTTAACGCCCATTTCAGCCAAATAAAAAGCCGCTGCTGAACCAACATTCCCAAATCCCTGCACGATAGCTTTTTTCCCTTTCACTTGTCCACCGAAAATATCGTAGTAATGCCTTACTGCTTCTGCAACACCATAACCAGTAATCATATCTGCAACCGTATATTTTCTTGAGACATCAGGTGAAAAATTTGGGTTTTCAATAACTTTGATTACACCTTGACGCAATTGACCAATACGGTTGATTTTATCTGCATCGCTAGGCCTAAAGTGTCCGTTGAATACACCTTCCTGCGGATGCCAAACGCCACATTCTTCAGTCATGGGAATCACTTCGTGAATTTCATCCACATTCAAATCACCACCTGTTCCGTAATAACTTTTCAGCAAAGGCGAAACCGCTTTGTACCAACGTTGTAAAACACCTTTTTTACGAGGATCATTCGGATCAAAATTGATTCCTGATTTGGCACCACCGATGGCTGGACCGGAAACAGAAAATTTCACCTCCATTGTTTTTGCTAACGAAAGTACTTCATTCATATCTAAGCCTTTTCGCATTCTTGTGCCTCCGCCCGCAGCTCCTCCTCGAAGCGAGTTGATGACTGTCCAGCCCTCTGCTTCAGTTTCCGGATCCTTCCAGTTAAATACAATTTCCGGGGCCTTATTTTCGAATTTATGGAGTAAGTCTTTCATTAGTTCATGTCGTTTATGGCGCAAATATATAATTTTTGATACGACAGAAGTAGTATGTCATTTTTTATATCTAGAATTAAGGATTTGAATTGTATTTGGACTATAAATAATTGTTTCAAAACAATCGTACGCAATGTTATGGGCTAAATATTTTGGTTTTTTGTTCTTTTACTTAATTACTACTTTGATTACTTTTGAAACTCTAAAAGCACCAATATGAAGAATAAATTCCTCTTTCAGATCCTTGTTTTTTTAATTCCAATATTGTTTTACGCTCAAGTTGAAAATCGAGCAACCCTATCGCATTCGTATTATGCGCCAACATCTGACCGTCAATTGCAAAATCTTGAGCAATCAAACATTGATTTTCAGTTCAATGCCAAGACGAAGGTGCTTGCGAAAAAAGTAAGATGGGACAATTCGTTTTCTGCGAGAACAGTACTTTTTAACGATGCATTTTCAGAACAGTTGTATGATTTGGTTTATACTTCCTCTTTTGTCTACACCAAAAACGCCAAGAATTTTTGGATTGGAAATGCTCGAGTAAATCTAAGAAGCCAGGTGAATACCGTTATGTCTAGTGATGCTGTTTTTCCAGCTTTTTCGGTAGGATATATGCGACAGTCACAAAAAAGTAAATCTATTCGCTGGGCTGCGGGCGTCAACTATAACAATGATTTTGGTAAAAATGTCGTGTTGCCATTTTTTATTTTCAATTACGAAACTGCAAAAATGCGCTTTAATGCCACTTTACCTAATTCGATTCTATTGCTGATTCGACAAAACACCAAATTTTACTACGGTTTAAACGCAACGCTTAATTCGTCGATATTTGAAGTAGATAACGAATCGTATCAAAGACTCCAATTATTAAATGCTAATTTTTTTGCTTTTTCACAGATCAAACTACACAAAAAATTATGGTTAGAGGTAAAGCCTGGTATCACTTTGAGACGAGATGTTAATCTGTTGCAGCATAATTTTGAACCTTTGAATACTCAAGATGAGTATCGATTAGATCCGAATTTTGTAATAACAACGGGCTTGATGTATAGAATGAATTAAAACAAATTTCGTCGATTCTCATAAACATTTCAAATGGCGAAACTTGAATCAAAATCTGATTCATTCGATTTTTTCATCCGTATCTTTTATGCTTTGAGCTAGAATTGGCTCATCATGTAACGCAATCAGCATTAAAGCGACATAATGTAGCTGTTTGAAAACGATTAGCATATTCTATGTTGAAAGAAGTCAAGATTCCAATATTTTAAACACCTAATAGGATGAAAACGAAAAGAATAGACTCCAGTTATAAAATCCTTATTGTTTCACTTTTTTGTACTGTTTTTCTCTGCTCGCTTCAATCTAGAGGTCAATGTCAAAACGGCCGTGTGCAACTTGCTATTTCTAATGTCACCGCAACTGCAACGACAATTGATTTTGATGTTTCAGTAAAAAGTACTGGATTATCGTTACTGCTTTTTTCAGCCTACCTAGGTAACATTATCTATGACAATCAGTTGTTGCCAGCTGGCGCCACAGGCTCTTTTAGTGTAATTACACAACCATCACAGACGGGTAATTTTCCTTTTTTATACAATCTTACAAATGTAAACCATCTACCTGCAACACGACAGTTAACTTGGACGCAGCTTCCAACACCCGTAGGAACAGGGAGTACAGTGTTTTTGCCACCAAATACAGAACTGAAATTTGCTAGATTCCGATTTTCTTCATCTTTACCGTGGACAGCAACCAATTCGGTTTCACTGCGATTTGCAACGGATGATTTAGATCAATTAAGGAAAAATAGAGTAGTTGCTTTTTGCGAACCCTATAGTATTTCAACCGACTTGACTGCCGGAACGAATAGTTTGGTTTTTGTAAATAGTAATTTTTCAATTAGTAGTGTATTGGCAGCAAATCAATTTGAGGGCCATTTATCATTGGTTGCACATCCTAATCCTTTCACAGATAAATTTCTACTAAGCGCTCAATTTGATTCGTCTGATCCTGTGACAGTTATAATATATGATATGCTAGGTAAGGTAGTCGAGCATCAGCACATTTTTGACTCCGGATTCCGAGAATACGAATGGGGAACTGTTCTTCAATCCGGCTTATACAATGTCTTTGTTACGCAAGGAAATCAAAGCCAATCGGTAAAAGTGTGTAAGAAGTAAAGTTGTATCAGTCGTAAATCTTGCCACTGCTATGATCGATTCGGGCTCCCGTAACACTGCGCAAGGTGTTTATTTCGTTTCTCATTTTCAAAACACCTAATAAGCCAAAAATTAGCGCTTCCTTAAATTCTAGTACTTTCGAATCTGGGATCTTTATGGTCATATTGGGTAAAAAGTGCCGCATCCGCTCAATCAAAAAGTCATTATAAGCGCCTCCACCTGTAATCAAAATGCGGCCTTCCTTTGTTGGCAATGCATTCGCAACTTGTACAGCTACATGCTCAACAAAGGTGTTCATTTTATCAATTGTAGTGATAGGGAATGATTCCATTAATGGCAATACAATTTCCTTTACATATTCGAAGCCAAGTGATTTTGGAAATGGTTTTTGGTAAAAATCTAATTGGTTCAGAGCATTAAATAATTCAGCGTTTAAATGCCCGGATTTCGCTAGGTTTCCGCGGTCGTCATAATCAAATCCCAATTGATTGGCGTAACAATTCAAAACAGTATTCACCGGAGAAATGTCAAAAGCAATTCTGTTTCCGTCTTGTTCAAATGAGATATTCGAAAAACCGCCCAAATTCAGACAATAGTCAAATTCAGAAAACAACAAACGGTCGCCGATTGGCACTAGCGGCGCGCCTTGACCGCCGAGTTCCACATCTTGCACCCTAAAATCGCAAACCACTTTTTGTTTGCAAATCTCAGCAATATCAGGAAGGTTCCCAATTTGTAAAGTGAAGCCATTTTGCGGTTGGTGTAGAATCGTATGGCCATGAGAGCAAACCGCATCAATGTGATGCAAATGATTTCTTGCAATAAAATCAAAAATAATTTTCCCAAGAAGTTGTGTGTAATTTTTATTGAGTAACGCCAATTCGATCTCGGAAAAATTCACTGCGTTTTTTAATTGTTCAAGCCAATACAAATTATACGGAACGGTCTCACATTCGAAGAGTTCAAACCTCCATTTCCCGTTCTCTAACTCAAAGTGCAGGTGCGCCAAATCCACGCCATCAAGGGAAGTCCCGGACATGACTCCAACAATTCGGTAGGTTTCTTTAAACATGGGTTAAAAATACGAAAACGTTTGAAATTTTAACATTTAAATTATACATTTGGGCACCCAATAAAAATAACGTCCCATTTTAGTATTGATCACATGGATTTTAATCTAACTGAAGAGCACTTAATGATTCAACAAGCCGCTAGAGATTTTGCACAAGCAGAATTATTGCCGGGCGTCATAGAAAGAGATGAACATTCTAAATTTCCTGCCGAGCAAGTCAAAATGATGGCTGATTTAGGTTTTATGGGCATGATGGTCGATCCAAAATACGGTGGTTCCGGATTAGATAGTATTTCTTATGTTTTAGCGATGACAGAAATTTCTAAAGTAGACGCTTCTGCGGCGGTGATTATGTCCGTGAATAATTCGTTGGTATGTGCTGGTTTAGAGAAATATTGCAGCGAAGAACAAAAAATGAAATACCTAGTGCCATTGGCAAAAGGTGAAGTGATCGGTGCTTTTTGTTTATCAGAACCCGAAGCTGGATCGGATGCAACTTCCCAAAAAACCACGGCAATCGACAAAGGCGATTATTACCTTTTAAACGGAACCAAGAACTGGATTACGAACGGCTCTACAGCTTCCACATACTTGGTCATCGCGCAAACCGACGTCGAGAAAAAACACAAAGGGATTAACGCTTTCATCGTAGAGAAAGGCTGGCCGGGTTTTGAAATTGGTCCCAAAGAAAAGAAAATGGGAATTCGGGGATCCGATACGCATTCATTGATGTTTACAGACGTAAAGGTTCCAAAGGAAAATCGCATTGGCGCAGATGGTTTCGGGTTCAATTTTGCTATGAATGTTTTGAATGGCGGCCGAATCGGAATTGCTTCCCAAGCTTTAGGAATCGCAACAGGTGCCTACGAATTGGCATTAAAATATGCTCACGAGCGTAAAGCTTTTGGAAAAGAAATCTTCAATCATCAAGCTATTGCTTTTAAATTGGCGGATATGTATGTGAAGATAACCGCTGCCAAATTATTGATTATGAAAGCTGCTTGCGAAAAAGACGAAGGCAAAGATATTTCTCATTCAGGCGCCATGGCCAAATTATACGCCTCAGAAATTGCGTTAGAAGTAGCGAATGAAGCGGTTCAAATTCATGGAGGAAATGGCTATGTTTCCGAATACCATGTAGAACGAATGATGCGCGATTCGAAAATCACGCAGATTTATGAAGGTACTTCAGAGATTCAAAGAATTGTGATTTCGAGAGGACTTTTGTCCTAAACTAAATTTAAGAATATAGAAAACCCTTTTGGAACATAAGTCTGGAAGGGTTTTTTGTTTACATTCGCAACAACCCTAATTTAATTTTTTGGAATGTCTGAAGAACTAAAATATTGGTATCTCCGTGATCACAAGCTATTTCTAACGCTGAGCATGTCGCAAGTCAAACAGCTGTGCATCATTACTGGATTTAAGAAAGCTAAGAAAGGTGATGTGATTTACTTCTCTTCAAGCGAGGCACCACGGATTTTCCTGCTGAAAAAAGGAAACATCAAAATCGTTGAAATTGATGAAGAAGGCAACGAAACCATTAAAGATATTATTCAAAAAGGAGATATGTTTGGCGAATTGACCTTGGAAAGCGACAAGAATTCCAGCGAGTATGCCAAAGCACTGACCGATGAGGTTCTTATCTGTAGCTTCTTGCTATCTGACTTCGAAAACCTAATGTTGCAATACCCCAATTTAGCGCTAACATATACTAAGTTTGTCGGACTAAAAATGAAGCGGATCAAAAATAATTACGCCAACCTTATTTCGAAAGACGCCAAGACTCGATTGCATTCATTCATTAAAGATTGGGCGGAACGTGAAGGAAAATTTGATGGAAAAAAGGTAAAACTTGAAAATTACCTAACGCAAGCTGATATAGCGCAAATCATCGCGACATCCCGACAGACAGCAACCCAATTGCTTAACGAAATGCAAGAAAAACAATTGATTTTTTACACGCGAAAAGAAATTTTGATTGATGACATTTCGCTCTTGTAAGGTTTTTTTCTCCCAATTGTAAACTACCCGACAAATCACTTCTTTCATTCATAGTACGTTTGTATCAATAAAATACAAATTGCTATGAGAAAGATACTTTGCTTATTACTCGTTTTAACTTTCTTGGTTTCATGCCAAGAAGAAGGATTACTCACCAGAAATCAGGAAATAATAGTTCTCAATCCGCTAGCCGAACTAAAGTATACTGGTGCTTTCATTCCGACAGCTGGAATATCAGTTGCCGGAGAAGCTAAGATTTATTTAGAAAACGGCAAGTATAAAGTCAACCTCGAGAACTTTACCATTTCTGACGGACCTGATTTAAAGGTATATTTGTCAAAGGCTGCGACACCAACTGAATTCGTAAATCTCGGCAACTTATCGTCTCAAACTGTTTATGCGATTCCAAATGGCGTTAATATATCCGACTATACGCATGTATTAATTCACTGTCAACAATACAATCATTTATTCGCTATTGCAGCATTAACTTCAAATTAAATCTCATGAAAAATAAAATTTTAGCCCTATTTGGTTTGTTGATTTCAACTGTAGCTTGGTCTCAAGGTTGCAGTGATGCAGGAATTTGCTCCATCAACAAAGGATTTACAGACGAAAAGAAAGAGTTCAAGAACAATCTCGAATATGCTTCAATATATAGCTTGGGCGAAGCAGATGTTCGGTATTTGTCACACTATCTTTCCTACACCAAACGTTTCAATGAACGATTTGCTTTCACAAGCAAAGTAACACTATCAACTGCCAATGGAAGTTTTGGAACTCGAACACAATTCGGCGATGCTTTTCTAGTGGGAAGTTACACTTTCAAGGAGAAAAACAGCAAGCAATGGAGTACAATTCTTGGTGCGAAATTTCCTTTCACAGCCGCAAATCTGAAGATTAACGGCAATAGCTTACCTCTTGATTATCAATCGAGTTTGGGTACAATTGATGTTTTTTTGGGAACGAATTTGACATACAAACGATGGGATTTCAATGCAGCCATGCAAATTCCTGTTGTCAATTTGAACAAGAACTCCTATTTCGCGGAATATTCAGGCACAACCGACTTTCCTTCTACAAATTTATTCGAGCGGAAGCCGGATGCCTTGCTTCGAGCCACATATTCTTGGTCCATACCCCAATCAAAGTTCACTTTGAAACCTAATATCTTGTTAATTTATCACTTGGGCGAAGACTCGTTTGAAAACATCTTCGGAGAAAGAGAGAACATTAAAGGATCCGACGGACTTACGGTGAACGGAAACTTACTAAGTACGTATCGTATCAATCAACAAAATCAATTGGAACTTTCTATTGCATCGCCCTTCGTCGTGCGAGAGGTAAGACCTGATGGACTAACAAGAAGTCTCGTCATTGCATTGCAGTATCGTTTCTCATTCTAACTTTAAATTAAATTAAATCTCGATGAAAAAAGTATCAATGATCTTGATTCTAGTTTTATTATCTACAACCACTTTTGCCCAAACCGCAGCAAAAAGAAGCGCGGAGTTTAATCTTGAAAAAAAAGTTGCTATTCAAGGGTATGATCCCGTGGCTTATTTCACAAAGAAAAAAGCAGTCAAAGGAAAATCGACTATGGCAATTTCATACGAAGGTGTCATCTACTATTTCTCTTCTCAAACCAACAAGGAGACTTTTGTGAAAAACCCAACGAACTACGAACCGCAATACGGAGGTTGGTGTGCCTACGCCATGGGCGCGACAGGAGAAAAAGTCGAAGTTGATCCTGAAACTTTCAAAATTGTTGACGGAAAACTCAATTTGTATTACAATGCCTATTTCAATAATACACTCAAAAGTTGGAATAAGGACGAAGTAAACCTCAAGAAAAAGGCAGACGCCAATTGGAAAAAGTTTTTCAATTAGCGCGATTGTGTTACAACGTTTATTAATGGCCAAAACTGGGAACGCACAAACGAAGGTTGAGTTACTTTCACAAAAGTCAATGAATCATGAAAAACAACATATTTAATTATTTCATCAAACTAACAGCAGTAGTTATATTACTGCAAACGCTATACTTTAAGTTCTCGGGAGCTGAAGAAAGCATTTATATTTTTACATCATTGGGATTAGAACCTTATGGCAGAATAGGATCTGGAGTAATTGAATTAATCGCGTCGATTCTAATCTTAATTCCAAAAACCACTTTAATTGGTGCACTGTTGGCCTTGGGCACGATGATCGGCGCAATGATGTCGCACCTACTTATCTTGGGAATCGAAGTGTAAAACGACGGAGGAACACTTTTTATTTTGGCAATAATTACGTTTATTTGTTCTGCAATTTTGGTTTTTCAAAACCGAGATAAAGTCCCTGATCTATTAAAATTTCAATTGTAATGATATGTTGCTTTCCTCCATTCACGATAGCTTAGAAGAATTGAAAGATTTGCTGAAACAAATTTCAGATTCAGATTACGCACTTCCATGTCATGAACTCAGCCATGCGAGGATAGGCGAACATACACGTCATATCATCGAAATGTTTCAATGTCTTCTTTCACAATACGAAACCGGAATCGTAAATTATGACCATCGCCAACGCAATAAACAAATCCAAACAGAATCGCAGTTTGCCGTAACTCAAATCG
>CANHBE010000047.1 GCA_947458575.1 Flavobacteriaceae bacterium
AGTTCGATGGACTTGCACTACAAATAAAAGCATTGTTGGAACTATTATAGACATTTGGTGTTATAGAAATTGTTGTTGTGATTGTAGCATTTGTATTATTAATTGTCGTTAAAGGTCCAATATTAGCTGAAGATGTTATCAAAAAAGCAGTTGTCCCAACTGGCCCACCTGTTGATGGTGAAATATAGGATGAATTTGAATTCCAGGTATATCGTACATATGATGTAGGAAAGTGAGTAGCAGATATTCTTGGTGTAAAAGTCGATCCTGGGCACAATGTCCCTGATGGTGTATTAGTTAAATTAAAAGTAAATCCTACATTACTTACTACTTCAACGAAAATCACATTGCTCGTAACCGAACCACAAATATTAGTTGTTATTAATCGATAATAGGTGTTGGTTGTGGCAAGATTGACAAACGGCGGTTGATAGGTAGCGCTGGTTGCTCCTGCAATATTATTGAAGGTCGTCCCATTCGTACTATTTTGCCATTGATATATATAGCTGCCTGAACCTCCTGAGGCTGACGTTGTGATTGTGAGCAATGATGGATTTGAAAATACACAAACAGTTTGTGGGGCATTGATTGTTGGCGCAACTAGAGGTGCATATACAGTTATTGAGGCTGTGGATGACGAACTGCACCCATTTGGAGCCATGGCGGTAATACTGAAGGTCGTCGTTTGAGTGGTTGTTGTATTATTCGAAAACGCACCTGTTATCGTAGTTCCACTTCCAAAAGAAGGAATTCCAGTCAAATTAGATATGTTGTTTCTTGTCCAATTGTAAGTCGTTCCGCTGACGGAATTCGAATTTGATATATTGATTGCTGCAATAGACTGAAGGTGACATCTTGTTTGAGCGCTGGGACTAATAGTAATGAGTGGAGTAGGTAATACAATAACTTCCACAGTCGTTGTGCTCGATGAGCAAGTCCCCGCAGTCGCAGTAATCGTAAAAGTTACAGTCTGATTTGTATTGGTGTTATTTTGCAACGTACCAGAAATGATGCCTCCGCTTCCAAAAGTTGCTAGACCAGTTACATCGACAATATTGTCTCTTATCCAACTGTAAGTTGTTCCAACCACATTATTGGGATTAGATATCGTTATTGGGGCAAATGATAAACTTCCGCAAATGGATTGTGTTAATGGTGTTGCTGCTACCGTTGGTCGTGGATTTACAGTGACGCTAATCGTGTTAATGGTTGTTTCGCACCCATCTGCTGAAGCGGTAACACTGAAAGTTGTGGTTTGTGGGATATTGGTTAGGTTGGTCAATATTCCTGCAATTGAAGGGCCACTACCGGAGTTCGCAATCCCGGTTAAATTCGATGAATTGGTCCTTGTCCAACTATAGGTTGTGCCGACTACTGCATTTGGATTTGTAATAGTGATTGGAGTAATTGTACTTTCCGAACAAATTGTCTGGCTCAGAGGCACTGCAGCAACAGTTGGAATCGGATTAACAGTCGCAAGGACAGTCGTTGCAGCGGAAAAGCAATTATTGTCCGAAGTCGCAATTATCGTAAATACTGTTGTTTGCGGACTATTGGTTGAATTGCTTAAGCTTCCCGAAATAGTTGAAGTATTTCCGCTTGCTGGAATTCCTGTAAGATTCGATGTATTGTCGCGGGTCCAACTGTAGTCAATTGTTCCCGAAATTCCATTTGGATTACTGAGCAAAATAGGAGCAATAGCACTACCCGAACAAATAGCTTGTGTGAGTATACTTCCCGCCACTGTTGGCTTTGGATGAATGGTCACGTTAACAGAGAATGTACTTGCTGGACAAGTTCCAGAGGTTGCCGTTACCGTATAGGAGGCAGTTTGGTCAGTGTTTGTTGTGTTTGTCAATGTTTGATTGATAGATGTTTCAGTTGTTCCAACTGTGCCACCAGTCATTCCTCCGGTAACTGTCGGCAAACTCCAAGAATAAGTTGTGTTTATCGGTACGATGTTGCCGCTACCATTCGAAGGCGTAAACGAAAACGCTTCTTCACTACAGTACGCTGCAGTAATATTATTTATAGCAGGTTTCGGATTAACAGTTACTTGCAACATAAATGCTGGTCCGGTACAAGATCCAGTATTGCCAGAAGTTGGCGTAATGAAGTAGGTCGCGGTTTGCGGAGTATTAGTAGGATTATCCAGTGTTTGACTGATAATAGTTTCGTTGTTTCCCGCCGTTCCACCAGTCATTCCACCAGTTAAGATGGGCGCTGGCCAAGTGTAAGTTGTATTGAAAGGGACAACTGTCGCAGGTGTTGGTACTCCGTTAACTAAGTTCAAACTAAATGAACTTTCACTACAGATCGTAAGTGCCTGGTCTGGAATCAATGGTGTTTCGTTGATGATTAATTCAGCATTGTTTGAACTTAAACTTGTAGTACAACTATTGCTGACCACACAATAGTAATCTGTAGCTGCATCAGCTGCTGTAATTGGGTTTATAGTAAGCGTATTCGTTGTAGCGCCCGTAATTGCTCCACCATCAATTAGCATCGTAGCGCCGCGATACCATTGATAATTTAGGTTTCCTCCTGTTGCGCTTATGAAGAAACTTGCAAATAAATCAGCACAAATAGTTTGCGTAGGAGTAGGTTGGATCGAAATTGCTGCATAAGTATTAACAATCAATGTGGCGCTTGTTGATGTGATGCTACTGCACGGACTTGTTCCACTCACGATACAATAGTAATTAGCTGAAGCATCACTAACCACCAATGAACTGATCGAAAGTGATGAAGAGGTAGAACCACTAATTGAACCTCCATCAGTTAAAGGAGTTGCATCTTTATACCATTGGTATGTCAATCCTGTCCCGGTAGCTGCTACTGATAAGGTTGCAGTATCTCCTGTGCAAAACGTTTGACTGGCTTCTGGTTGGGTTGTAATTGTCACTTTTTCAAGAACTACTAAAGCTGCAAGATTTGAATTTATTGGAGCAGCACAAGGTCCGCTTACGACGCAATAATAGTTTGTGGACGCATCTGCTACAGCAACCGGATTTATTGTCAATATTGCAGAATTAGCACCGGAAATCGAACCTCCATCTACTAATAATGTCGGTCCATTATACCATTGATAAGACGAAACTGTTCCTGACGTAGCAACTGAAAAACTCACGCTGGAATCAGAACATATAGTTTGAGATACTAAAGGTTGAGTGGAGATCGAGTGTGACGAATCTACTACTACTGAAGCAGTAGCGCAGGTTGTAGTATTACAGGTTCCACTATATCGAACAAAATAGTCCGTTGTGGTATTAGGAGCAACAATAATGCTTGTTCCCGCACCTAAGAAAGTACCACCACATGATCCGGAATACCATTGTAACGATGCTCCAGTTCCCGCGGAGCCACCATTTACGGTTAATGTCGTATTATTACCATTACAAATTGTTGTAATTCCTGAAATAGTGCTAGGAGCGACAGACAGCGATCGGACCGTCACTGTTGTCGAAGCGCAAATAGTTGTATTGCAAGTTCCGCTATACCGAACAAAATAAGTTGTAGTTGACAGAGGCGATACCGTTAAACTATTCCCTGTGCCTATTAGAGTTCCACCGCATGATCCCGAAAACCACTGAGCCGTTGCACCAGATCCTTCACTTCCTCCATTAAGAGAAAGAGTTGTCGAGTTTCCTTCGCAAATACTCGTAGTGCCCACGATACTTGTTGGCGCGGTCGATGGTGAGTTAACTGTAACAGTTGCAGACGCACAAGTGGTCGTATTGCATGTTCCGCTATATCGTACAAAGTAAGTAGTAGAAGATGAAGGAGAAACCGTAATGCTATTTCCTGTTCCAACAGTAGTGCCGCCGCATGATCCTGAAAACCATTGGGCTATTGCACCAGTTCCCGCACTTCCCCCATTTAAGGTCAGTGTGGTCGAATTTCCGCTACAGATGTTTGTTGTTCCTAAAATGCTTGTTGGTGCGGTTGATAAACTGTTTACAGTTACGGTAGTTGAGACACAACTCGTTGAATTACAAGGTCCGCTGTATCGGACAAAATATGTCGAAGTGGTTGAAGGAGAAACCGTAATGCTATTTCCTGTTCCAACACTAGTGCCGCCGCATGAACCAGTAAACCACTGTGCAGTTGCACCAGTTCCAACAGTTCCCCCATTTACGGTTAAAGTAGTTGAGTTTCCATTGCAAATGGTTTTTGTTCCAGATATACTTGTTGGTGCTACCGAATTGGAGCAGGAAGGTCTTAAAGCGAGTAATATTGCGCCATTACGTTCTGCAATAGATAAGGTGGCAGCTCCGTTTCCGGTTGCACCAATGGTAGGCTTGATTGCCCAAGCTGCACCGGCAGACGATTGGTCATTACTTCCTTGATTCACATCAAATAATTCCGCTAAAGCACCAGGATTGGTTGAGCCCCATGCGGCAGTATTCCATGTAGGATTATCACCCGCAGCTTGTCCAAACATGACAATAGCTGCGTTAGCGGTAACTGTGGTAATACTTGTTGCGATGACAGCTGTTTGGCTAGGTTGAACGGAAATTGTGCCTGGCGTAACATCAAAAGGAGTTGTATTGTCGACACCCGAAAAAGCAATTATTCCGCCTGAAGCGCTATTTGTACCAGTGCCTAAAGCAAAAGTATAATTGACGGGTTCAGTACCCGTTGCAATTTTAAATAACACAGCACCATGCCGTTCAGTGGTACCTGCAAGACTTCGTCCATCGATTAATGTCCATCCGCTCAGAGACGGATTTGTAGTTCTATTTCCTCCTTTTGCAATATTTACCAACATAATATCACCAGCAACTACGCCTGCGGGCCTATCGATGGTTAGGTTGGTATTGGTTGAGGTATTTATTGTTGCCGCACCACGAAGCGCTATTTGTGCTTGTAGAGTGCTGCAGCAAAAAAAGAAAACGCAGATAGACATTGCTTTTGTCGATTGCATTTTGTCCAATAGCTGCATCAGAGAATTGGGGTAATTCTTTTTCATTGGTTTAAGCGAATTGATTTGGCAAGACAAAACTAGTTTGAGAAATAGTACTATGCTACTTTATCAGGTAACTTACCTCAAAAATCGATGAAATACGTAAAATAGGTATAGCGCATAGATTTTTTCTCAAAGTGCTATTAAATAGTACTTTATTTGTTGCTTTTTATCGAATTTATCTGCCTTTTAAAGAGTTTTTCAATTTTATAACAAATCGATTAACAAGATATTAAACTATTATTTTAGTACTTTTGAGCCACAATTTTATTTTATGAAGTATTTGTTTTTTATAATATTAACACTACCGATGTCAATTTTGGCGCAATCGAATTTTGAAAATGGGGAAAAGTACTTCAACGCTGGAAAATTTGATCTTGCAAAAACTTATTTTGAAAATTCGCTACAGCAAAACCCAAATGATCTCAAATCGATAGAGTATTTGGGTGATATTCAATGTCAGTACAAAAAATGGGAGTCAGCAGTTCCATACTACCAAAAATTGACTAAATTAAAATCCAATAATGCCGAATTCTTTTACAAATACGGTGGCGCTATGGGAATGCAAGCCAAAGAAGCCAATAAATTCAAAGCACTTTCGCTACTTGATGACGTAAAGGCCGCATTCAAAAAAGCCATTCAGCTCAATCCCAATCATCTTGGAGCACGATGGGCATTATTGGAAATATACATTCAATTGCCTGGTTTTGTTGGGGGAAGTGAGAGCAAAGCCAAAGCCTATGCGGAAGAATTACTGAAAATTTCTCCGGTCGATGGCTACTTATCAAAAGGTCATATTGAGGAATATTTTAAAAGATATTCTAATGCGGAAAAATTTTATTTAAAAGCCATTGAAATAGGTAACTCGAAAACTACCTATCAAAAGTTGGCAGATCTATACAAGAACAAAATGGCTCAACCGGAAAAAGCCAAGAAGGTTTGGGCTACTTACAACGAAAAAAATAAATCCTAAATGCGTACACATTTTATAGCCATTGGCGGGAGCGCCATGCACAATCTTGCATTGGCATTGCATCAAAAAGGATATCATGTAACTGGAAGTGATGATGCTATTTTTGAACCTTCGAGAAGTCGACTTGAAAAAGTTGGGTTACTGCCATCCGAAATGGGCTGGTTTACCGAAAAAATAACTTCCGATATCGATGCGGTAATTTTAGGCATGCACGCCAAAGCAGACAATCCCGAACTTTTAAAAGCGCAGGAATTGGGATTGAAAATTTATTCTTATCCGGAATTTTTGTACGAGCAGTCAAAGAATAAGACTAGAGTTGTCATCGGAGGCTCACACGGAAAAACAACCATTACATCTATGATTTTGCATGTAATGCACTATCACAATATTGCAGTTGATTATATGGTTGGCGCGCAGTTAGAAGGTTTCGATACAATGGTCCATCTCACAGAAGAAAATGATTTTATCGTTTTGGAAGGCGATGAGTATCTGTCCTCTCCAATGGATAGACGCCCAAAATTTCACTTATACCATCCAAACATCGCTTTGATTTCAGGAATTGCCTGGGATCACATCAATGTATTTCCTACTTATGAAAACTATGTGAATCAGTTTGAGATTTTTATCCAATTGATCACCAATGGGGGAATTTTAGTTTACAATGAAGATGATGCTGAGGTGAAAAGAGTAGCTGAAGCTGCTACAAATCCAATCAGAAAACTGCCGTATTCAACACCTAAATACAAGGTGGAGAACGGTGTTACATTATTGGACACGCCGGAAGGTGATATGCCCATTGAAGTTTTCGGAGCGCACAATCTCAACAATCTTGCAGGTGCCAAATGGATTTGCCAGAATATGGGTGTAGATGAAGCCGATTTTTATGAAGCTATAGCTTCTTTTAAAGGTGCGTCAAAGAGATTAGAAAAAATAGCCGAAAGCAAAAACAAAGTTGCCTACAAAGATTTTGCACATTCGCCGAGTAAGGTCGCTGCAACAACTAAAGCAGTCAAAGAACAGTATCCTGACCGCAAAGTCATTGCGTGTCTCGAATTGCATACCTATAGCAGTTTAAACGCAGCATTTTTGAAAGAATATGATGGCGCGTTGGAACATGCGGATGTGGCTGTTGTTTTTTACTCACCGGATGCAGTCAAAATCAAACAACTAGAAGAAGTTACGTATGAGCAGATCGCAACTTCCTTTAACCGAAGTGACTTGATAATTTACACCAATCCAAAAGATTTTAAAGATTATCTTTTCAATCTAGATCTGGAAAATTCAGCGCTTCTCTTGATGAGTTCAGGAAATTATGGAGGACTAAATTTTGATGAGGTTAAGGCATTGATCACTTGACGGTTTTGAGCTGTCAGTTGAAAAAGATTCTTACTTTTGCGATAGTCAACCATCAAGTAACAACTAATTTAAACGCCATATAAAATGTCTGAACAAGCCTATTTTCCAATCCGTCATTGGTCAGAAGACGATCGACCACGAGAAAAACTACTACTCAAAGGCAAAGCAGCACTCAGCGATGCCGAACTAATTGCCATTCTTATCGGTTCTGGAAGTCGAAACGAATCGGCAGTAGATCTCAGTAAACGAATTTTACACAGTGTCAATAATAATTTGAACGAACTCGGTAAGCAAAGCATAGATCAATTGCTGAAGTTTAAGGGAATCGGCGAGGCCAAAGCCATTGCAATTCAAGCCGCCATGGAGCTCGCAAGAAGAAGACGAAGTGAAGAAGCTAGTCCAACTAAGAAAATAATGTCCAGCCAATCCGTTTTCGAAATCATGCAACCCATCATTGGCGAACTGCCGCATGAAGAGTTTTGGATCATTTATTTGAATAATTCCAATAAAGTCATTTCTAAATTTCAATTAAGCAAAGGTGGCATCACAGGCACTTTGGTCGACATCCGTTTGGTATTTAAAAATGCATTGGCGTGCGGAGCTGTCGGTCTCATACTCACTCATAATCATCCGTCTGGTGCTTTAAAGCCAAGTGAAGCTGACAAGCAAATTACAAACAAATTGAAAACAGCGGCCGAGCAATTAGATCTAAAGGTTTTAGATCATATTATCATCACGGAATTAGCTTACTATTCCTTTTCCGATGAAGGAATTCTTTGAGAATTTTGACATGAAAAGGAAAAACTTGGCGATTTTTGCAATTAATAAAGCAATTCATGAAGGATAGTATTACACATATTTTCTTCGATTTAGATCATACCTTATGGGATTTTGACAAGAATTCTGTGTTGGCTTTTGAAAAGATATTCCGAAGTGATTTTCCCTCTGTTGATACAAACCGCTTCATTTCGCATTACGTGCCAATCAACCAGGCCTGTTGGAAACTGTTTCAAGTAGATGCCATAAGTCACGATGAGTTGCGCTATCGGCGACTTAAGGAGTCTTTCGATGCCATATCTTTTCCAATAACTGATCAGCAAATCAATCAAATTTCTGAGGACTATATCAAGTTTTTGCCTGATTTCAATCACTTGTTTGAAGATGCTCACGATGTATTGGAGTATCTGCGAGATCGCTAC
Organism: Flavobacteriaceae bacterium; assembly: GCA_947458575.1. Classification (GTDB taxonomy): domain Bacteria; phylum Bacteroidota; class Bacteroidia; order Flavobacteriales; family Flavobacteriaceae; genus Flavobacterium. Next base: position 8,495 of record CANHBE010000047.1, read on the forward strand.
GAATTGCACATTATTACTAACGGTTTTGCTGAAGTTCAATTCAGGAAAATGAACAGCTCAAATTTGACGCATTATTTTTCTACGATTACAAACTCTGAAATGGCGGGTGCGAAGAAACCCAATCCGATTATTTTTGAACATGCATTAGACAAGGCTCAGGCAAAAAAATCAGAAAGTATTATGATAGGCGATTCAATCGATGCCGACATTTTTGGTGCAATTAATTTTGGAATGCAAGCTATATTCTTCAATCCCAATCAAATAGAAGTGCCAGAAGGCATTCTTCAAATCAATAATCTAATCGCTTTAAAAGACCTTTTTTAGATGAAAAAGTATTTTTTCCTTGTATTCCTGACCACCAATATGGCAATCAGTCAGAACATAATCGATCGTTATAAGTATGTCATTGTCCCTTCGCAATTTAGTTTTTTAGATCAAAAAGATGAATATCGATTAAACACACTCACCAAACTTTTATTGGAAAAATACGGTTTCAAGGCCTATTTAGATAGTGAGGAATTTGCAATGCGACCTAGAGAATCGAATTGCGAAGCACTTTATGCAGATGTTACCAGCAGTGGTAATTTCGTCCGAACAAAACTGCAAGTAGCGCTGAAAGATTGCCGGAATAAAATAGTGTACCAATCTAGTATCGGCTCTAGCAAAGAGAAAGAGTATAAGATTGCATACACGCAAGCTTTGCGAATGGCATTCGAGAGCTTTAGTAACATCAAGAAGGAAACGGTTCAATCTAATTCCGAAGGTTCAGAAATAACTGAAGAACCTGTAAAGATTGAAAACATGACCAAATTGCCTGTCTCTGATTCAAATGATTGGACTTATGTTGTAAAAAAGGAACGCAAAGGTTATATGATTACAGATCGTGCAAATTCAAAATTCTACTTGCAATTACTGGCGACCAATAATCCGTCAGTTTTTATCGGAAAATCTGATAAAGGTCAAGGTGTGGCGACAGTCAAAGGAGATTATTTGATATTCGAATACTACGAAGACGACATATTAATCTCAGCACAATTAATGCTTAAAATTCAATAGCCATATTTGTCTTTCCACCTATTTTTCAAAAATTCCCTAGTTCCATTTTCCCGACTGTTATTTCCCGGCTCATAAAAAGTCGTATTTGAAATAGCATCCGGTAAAAATTCTTGTTCAACAAAATTATTCGCAAAATCATGGGCGTATTGATATTCGTTTCCGTAACCCAATTCTTTCATTAAGGCAGTGGGCGCGTTTCGCAGCGGAATGGGTACAGGCAAATCGCCACTTTCTTTAACGACTTGTTGTGCTTTTCCAATGGCCACATAAGACGCATTACTTTTTGGAGAAGTTGCCAAGTAAATGGCACATTGACTCAATATAATACGGCTTTCCGGGTAACCGATTGTTGCAACAGCTTGAAAAGTGTTGTTTGCCATAATAAATGCAGTCGGATTGGCATTCCCGATGTCTTCACTGGCAAGAATCAGCATTCGCCGAGCAATAAACTTAACATCTTCACCGCCTTCGATCATTCGAGCAAGCCAATAGACAGCCGCATTAGGATCTGATCCTCGTATCGATTTGATGAATGCTGAAACGATATCATAATGTTGCTCGCCGGTCTTGTCGTACAAAACAGTGTTTTGTTGTACGATTTGCAAAACGCGTTCGTTGGTGATCAAAATCTCGCTTTCATTAGACGCGTTTACGACCAGTTCAAAAATATTTAATAGTTTGCGTCCATCGCCGCCAGAAAGTCGCAACAGCGCTTCCGATTCGCGTATTTCTATTTTTTTGGTTTTCAAAATAACGTCAGTAGTCATCGCGCGCTCGAGTAAAATTTCCAAATCAGATTTGGTGAACGCATTCAAAACATACACCTGACAACGCGACAGTAAAGCCGGAATTACTTCAAAACTCGGATTTTCCGTAGTAGCACCAATCAAAGTAATCCAACCTTTTTCGACGGCAGCCAACAAAGAGTCTTGCTGTGATTTGCTAAAGCGATGAATCTCATCAATAAACAAAATCGGATTCTTTGCTGTGAAAAGTCCACCGCTCTGTTTTGCTTTCTCTATAACGTCTCGAATATCTTTTACACCTGAATTGATGGCGCTCAAAACATAAAACGGTCGTTTTGATTCTTGCGCAATAATCTGGGCTAAAGTTGTTTTTCCTGTTCCCGGTGGACCCCAAAAAATCAGCGAAGGTATGATGCCATTTTCAATTTGTCGTGTGAGAGATCCGGTCGGACCAACCAAGTGCGATTGACTGACATAATCCTCTAAATTTGCGGGGCGAATCCGTTCGGCTAATGGTGCTTCCATGGCGTAAATTTAGTTTTTTAATTTATTTTTCGGAGCAATTTGCTAAAAAGCCTTTTTGTTATTGGGAGCTTGATTCCCGCTGTCATTCCAAATCTTTTTTGTTTTCAGCGCAATCTTCTATATGTCGCATCATTCGAAACAAAAAAGGATTTTCCCTTCCATCGGGGCTATGGCATTCGATATCAAAACAGCTGCGGTTTTAACTGACAAATTAGCACAATTTTGCTTTTGGTTATATTTTTGAAAACGATAAAAAATCAACCACTAATTATTCCCATGGAAGATCAACATTTCAAATTCTCAGCCTCAGTCATTGCATTTCCTTTTTTGTCGGTATTGCTTTTGTGGGTCATTTTTTGGTTAGACGTTCGTTTTCATTTAAATCTTCACTATTTTGGAATTTTACCAAGAACACTTGAAGGAACACCCGGGATTTTGTTTTCGCCTTTCATTCACGGTAACATAGAGCATCTTTACAATAATTCGATTCCATTGCTAGTTCTTATTGCTGCTTTGCGATTTTTTTATCGCGACTTGACTTTTCAGGTTTTAGGTTTCGGATTAGTCCTTACTGGTTTGATTACTTGGATAATTGGTAGAGAGTCCTATCATATTGGTGCCAGTGGTTTGGTTTATCTTTTGGTGAGTTTCATTTTCTTCAAAGGCATTCGGACCAAATATTATCGCCTGGTAGCACTTTCGCTAGTTGTTGTTATGGTATATGGAAGTTTGGTTTGGTATATTTTTCCCAATGTTGAAGAAGGCATTTCATGGGAAGGGCATTTGGCAGGTTTAGTTACAGGTTTTGCTTTCGCCGTTTCCTTTAAAACACCTGAGTACAAGAAAATAATACGATACGAATGGGAAAGACCTGATTATGATCCTTCTCAGGACAAGTTTATGCAACGATTTGATGAGAACGGAAATTTTGTGAATCTACCAAAACCCGAATTGATTGAAAGTGAATTGCCAATCAATATGCATATTACAAATTCAGAGTACGATGTTGTTTATGATCCGACGGAAAACAAGTACGTTATAAAAAAGAAAAAACCCAATTAATGTCTTTGACGAACCGCTTCGTAAAGAAAAGCGCCGCAAGCAACAGCGACATTCAAAGAGCCGATACTGCCGAACATAGGTAACTTTGCTTTTTCATCTACCATTTTTAAGACAGAAGGATTTATGCCGCGATCTTCACTTCCCATGATGATTGCCAGAGGTTCATTTAATGACAAGTCATAAATATTCTGATCTGTTTTTTCGGTTGCAGCCACTGTTTTAATTCCCGAACCTTGAAGGTAGAAAATAGCATCTTTGATATGTTCTACTTTACAGATGGGCACATTAAAAACAGCGCCCGCAGAGGTCTTTACAGTGTCGCCGTTTACGGGAGCAGAGCCCGCTTTCTGCACGATGATTCCATCAACTCCTGTACATTCAGCGGTACGAATTATAGCACCAAAATTACGTGCGTCAGAGATTTGATCTAAAATGAGAAAAAGTGGTACTCTTCCGGTAGCAATTGTTGTTTCGACTAAATCTTCCAAGTCCATAAAACCGATTGGCGAGATACTAGCAACTGCACCTTGATGGTTATTTGGTGTCAGTCGATTGAGTTTCTCTACCGGAACGTAACTGAAATTGATGTTGGCCCGTTTCATGACTTTCATCAAATCCTTCATCAGTTCTCCGGAAATATCTTTTTGAATAAATACTTTATCCACTTCTTGTCCGGATTGAATGGCTTCGATTATGGCTCTAATTCCGAATATAATTTGTTCTTTTTCCATAGCGGTAAAGATATAAAAAAACCATCCGTGATTTCGGATGGTTTTTTGATCAGATTAAAGATTATATTAGTCTTGCAAAATAGCAGGCCAGTCGACACCACCTTCTCTGGTTATGGTTACACGTCCGCCTTCACCGGTTAGGTATGAACTTATAAAATCAACGACCATAGTAGGTCCAGATACACTGACAA
>CANHBE010000048.1 GCA_947458575.1 Flavobacteriaceae bacterium
GCTTACGACGCGATCCGGACAATTTTCTTTCGAGATGGTACAAGTGTAGGTTCCGCGGTCATTGTATTTGGCTTCTGAAATCTGTGGACTATGGTAATATGATTCAAAACCATTTGGTCCCGTCCAATAATACAAAACGCCATCCAAATAATCGGCTGTTAGCTCAATTGGACTACCAAGTGTAACACTTGCTGCTGTGGAAACATCTAGTGTGGCTAATTGACTACAATTTTCACTAGCGTTATTGCCATCATCGCTGCTACTAGATGAGCACGCTCCGATTGAAATAAGTATAAAAAAACTAAAAACTAATTTTGAGATTGATTGGATTGTCATTTTGTGAATTGATAGGTTTCGGCAAATATTAGAAAAACAATTGGTTAATATTGGATTTAATGCTTAATATTTCAAAAGAGGCGCTTTATTCGAGAGAAATATCGAACTGATTTTTATTGAGAAACTGCTCTAATTCGGTGTCTCATCAAGGGAAACATCAAAAAAAAAGCTGTCTGTGGCGCCAATATCTTTAAAGTGTTGCAGTTTTTATTTCAATTTTGATTTCAAGAAATCAATAAATTGTTTTTGCTGATCAATAAAGACGCTGTGCGAACAATTATCGAGATACAGCATTTGTTCTACGCCAATAATATCTTGCAATCTATTAACTTGATCTACTGAATACAAACCGTCTTCCTTGCCATATAATCCATAAATTTTAAATTTGGCTTTAACCATTGATGTTAAATCGGCATGAAGATCAATTGAAGTGTAATTTTCATTTTTCAAAAAACCTTGTGGCGCATCGATGGTCATTTTGGAAACGTATTGAAAATTAGGATCTTTGGATGCATTGCTAGAGATTGCTTTTGCTTCATCACTCTTTTTCTTTGGCGAATAAAATCCGTTTTGCATCGCGTGGGCAAAGGCATAACTGTAATATTCTGCTGAAGTCGAATCCATTTTTTCCAACATATCGATATACATCAGATTGGTCTTATCATTATTGGCTTCATAAATCTTTCTGGACGATTTGATGATTGTTTTGAATGTTTCCTGCAATGCAATAGGAGCGCCAACCAAGAAAACTGCATTTACCTTATTAGGATACTGCTTGGCTTAAAGTGTACTAACAATACCTCCGAAGCTATGACCAATTAATGTTGCTTTTTCAATTTGATATTGGTTAAAAACCAGATTTAGATCAGCAAAAGTTTCTTTAAAGTTAAATTGAGCCTGACTTGCCGTAGAACGACCTTCACCTCGGCGGTCATAAACAATTACATAGTAGCCGCTGTCTGCAAGGGTTTCGGCAGTTGTTATTTCAAAACTTGAGCTATTGTAACCCGGTCCGCCATGAAGGAAAATAACAGCACTATTTTTCGGATTTCCGAATGCGCGGCTGTAAATTTCCTGACCTTGAACGGGAATCATTACAATGGCAAATAAAAGTGAAAGGATTGATTTTTTCATGGGAAGATTTATAAGAGTTTTGTCTACTGCTATTTACCGTCTTTGTCTACAACAGGTCGATCTTTTCTGTTTGCAATTTCCCAAGCAATTTCGAAAGCATAACGGGTTCTTTTGCTCAATGCGTCAAATTCTATTTTTTCGACATCATCCCCGGGTTTGTGATAATCTTCGTGAATGCCACTAAACAAAAAAACAGAAGGAATACCGTTTTTTGCAAAATTATAGTGGTCTGAGCGATAGTAAAATCGATTGGGATCTGCACGGTCGTTGTATTTATAGTCAAGAACCAAATTCGTGTACTTCTTGTTGACCTCTTCGCATATTTTGGCTAAGTCACTAGACAAGTAGTCGGAGCCAATCAGATAAATATAGTTGCTGCTTGCTGTATGAAATTCATCGCGTCTTCCGATCATATCAATATTGATATTCGCAACGGTATTGGCTAAGGGAAATAGTGGATTTTCGGAATAATAACGCGATCCATGTAGTCCGTGTTCCTCTCCTGTCATGTGTATGATTAAAACAGACTGCTTTGGTCCATTGCCATCTTTTTTTGCTTGTTGGAAAGCTTTGCCTATTTCAATTAGAGCAGCTGTCCCTGAACCGTCGTCATCCGCGCCATTATATATCTCGCCATTTTTCACACCTACATGATCGTAATGAGCGGAAATGACTACAATTTCATTTGGTTTTTCAGTTCCTTCCACAAACGCCCAGATATTTTCAGAATCAGGGAGATTCTCCTTGTATTTAGCGTTTAAATAGGCCGCTGGAATAGGCTGATAAAAATCAGTAGCGCCTTTCGGAAAAGTGAGTCCATTTTTTTTATGCTGTTCAATCAAATAGCGACCGGCTTTCTTCTGACCTTCAGAACCTGTTTCGCGGCCTTCCATTTCGTCAGATGCAATGTATGTTAAATTTGTCTTTAGTGTTTCAATGGAAACCAAACTACCATATTCGATGTCACTTTTTGGCGTGTTCGTTTTTTTTGTGGAACAGCCACTGATCATGAGCAGCAGCAGAATTGCTATAATATTTTTTTTCATGTTTAATGGATATTTAAGAAAGTGTAGATTGCAAAGAAGATCTGCAGCATCATGATGATGATAACATTGATTATGAATAAGGCTATACTTTTTAATGCGGATACTAGTCGACTTTCCCCATAGAATCTATGATGAGCGGGAAAGAAATAATAAAACATCCAGATGATAGCCGCAAAATCGAAGATGTTCTCGATTGTATCAAGTAAGTAATTGGAGGAGAACAGCGAGAAAAGCTTGCGGCACAAGAAAATAGATAATCCAATCAACAGCAAGAATGAAAAGTAATGAAGCGTGAAAATACCATGGTCAAAGTAATACCAGCGTTTTTTACTTTGGAATAGCCACAGAAAAAAAGCAAAAATAGGCATATACAGAAATATGGTCTTTGGAAAGTTTCGGGCAAATGATTCTTTAAACTTCTCAATAATTTCTTCAGTACTGCTCTTGCTTGTGACCTCAAATGCCTTTTTTACGAGCCAATATTCAAAAGAATCCAAGCGATCTTCAGTTGACCCGTATTTTTGAATTGAATCGACTTCTTGCATCGATTTATATCCAAATTGAAATAAGTCTTGATATTCCTTATTTTTTTTATCTTGATCGACTGAAGTGCTTTGAGTGGTCTCGTCTTTCCTTGAACTCGGTTTATCAATCATCAATGAAATTTCTTGTGAATTTTCAAGTTCTTTCTTGTATATCGTTGTTTTTGATAAACGCGGAGAATTTGTATCATTCTGTTTGCTGTTGGAATCGTCAAGTCTTACATCCGGAATCACCGAAATGAGGAAGAAAGTGACAAAGCTGATAAAAATATACAAACGTACCGGAGCCAAATAGGACAATCGCTTTCCCGATAAATATTCAATAGTGAGCGATGCTGGCTTTAATAACAAATTTCTAATCGTTCGCCAAAATGCGTTTTCATAATGGGTTAAGTCTTCAAAAAAATGAACAAATAGTTCGTAGAAGGTTTTTCGACTTTCAATATTTTCTTGACCGCAATTCGGACAAAAACGATCTTGAACGACATGGCGACAGTTTAGGCAGGTCTTGTCGGTACGAGTATTATGTCGACTCATAAATTGCTTTTGCTTTTTTATAGTGGGTAAATATATAGAAAAAAAATTCTAAATTGCCTGTCAAAATTGAACGTAACAATGCAGTCAAACGAGAAACAACCATCAGAGTATATTGACAGTCTTCCCGAGGATCGAAAGGAAGTAATGCAGAAAATTCGAGAATGTATCAATACTAATTTGCCGGAAGGTTTTACTGAAGTGATGAATTATGGAATGCTAGGCTATGTCGTGCCACATTCTGTTTACCCAAACGGATATCACTGCGATCCGAAGCAACCATTGCCATTTATGGGTCTGGCATCACAAAAAAATAATATTTCCTTCTACCATATGGGTTTGTATGCGAATGAAGAGCTTCTCGAGTGGTTTACATCGGAATATGCAAAGCAAGTTAAGTCGAAATTAGACATGGGAAAAAGCTGTATTCGATTTAAAAAAATGAATGAAATTCCGTATGAGCTTCTATCGGAACTTGTGCGTAAAATAAGTCTTGAGAAGTGGATTGAAATGTACGAGTCCAATCTAAAGAAATAAGAACATTATGGATTTTCAAGCTTGTAAAAACGAATCGTATTCGCAATCTTAGCCAACCGCATCTGAGCCACTATTTCTTCGTTGAGCGACAATTCGAGCAGTTTTTCAATGTTGATTTCCTTCAGATTCTCCGCATAAAGCTTGACGATGCTGTACGATGCAATTTCGTAGTGTTCAATTTTGTGAAGCGCTACAATTATTGCGGCATCTCTGGTCATTCCGAATTTGGTAATCTCAATCATTTCCTCTAATTCTTCCACCATGGCTTCGATGGCTAAGCATCGACGTAGAATTGGATTGACTTTGAGGTAGTTAAATGATTCTTCAATACGCTGTAATTGTTTTTCAGTGTCTTTTTGATGTATGTGTAGCGATTCGATTAATTCAAAATTACAAGAGTTTTTGATGAGCTTGGGAAAGATCTTAGAAACAGATTTTTCAACGTAATACATCATTTGAAGTTCTTGCAGCAGTAAATCTTTCAAACCCGCCTCACCATCAAATTTTGGTCTGATTGCCTCTGTGTGATTTTCCACATCAAACGGTAAATCAATCTCTTTTTTTTTGGCGTTTTTCATAGTAGATTTTTATTGGGGTTGGATTTCGAATTATCCTTTTTGAAACCTTGAAAACGCAGTAGGTTTAAAGAGCGTATAATCAAGATGTTGTGAATTTCAAAGCCAAATTAGTCATTTAAAGCATAAATCAATAACTTACCCGATGAACTACAGCAAAATTTAACAGTTAGCTTGTTGCCAACTGATCTTTGAATGAAAACTTAAAGATTAAAGACTTTCTATATACAAGTTCAATTTTTACACATGTTTTCAATGTCTCGTCTTTATTTTTCGTAAATTTGAGTATCCCAAATCATAATTACTTCACTTCATATAATTGGATTATGAAAAACGGGATTAGAATATTGCCACATTTCTTTTTTTTGTTTTTTCAGTTTTCCTTTGCGCAGATTGAATTAGAGACAGTGTACGTTGTGGCGAAAAAATCAGCAAAAACCCCGGTCGAGGTGCGCTATTACTATTTTCCAAATTTAGAGGCTTATTTTGATACTTGTAATTCCGAATATATCTTTAAAAAAGATGGTGAATGGGTTACTGACAAGTACATTCCCGCAAGTTATCGAGGTTATAGTTTATATAACAAAACGTATATTATTCTCGAGGGTTATACCGAAGATAAACCCTACAATCTTTTGCACGAGCACAAGAAAAAATATCCCGCAAATTTCTCTAGTAAAGGACGAAAGGATGCTGCGATTGTTCGCGCTAACTTTCCTGAATTTTAGGTTTTTAGGAACGCCAAACCTTGCAATATTGGTCTGCTACGGCGATATAATTGTGCTCTTTTTCTACGAATTGTCTTGCTCTACAACCGATTGAAATTATCTCTTGAGGATTCTCAATGAGAAAGCTCAGCTGATTCACCAGATAATCCACATCAGGCAATGCGTTGACATTAACGGGTTGAGTAAGTTTATAGTAATCGTAGAATTCTTTTTCGGCACATGTAAAGACAACCTTTCCTTTCGCCATTGCTTCTAAAGCATGGAAGCCCTGATCGTAGCCATAAACCATGTCCAACAAAATATGTGCTCTATTATAGCTGTTGATATATTCTTGATAGGGAACACTTCGTGAGGTTATGATTTCGACCTTTTCCGGATATTTCTGCCCTATAATTGCCAATGCCTTTTCAAAATAGTCATTGCCTTTCCTAAAATAGCTTTCTGAATTAATGCCGTGGAAGATGACAATCTTATTCGGAATTTCAAGCGGAATAAACTCAATTTTTGCAGTGTTAATCGGATTAGGAATCATGCCCAAGTATTTATCTTGCTGCTGCATGGCTATATGATAATCGATATCAGAAGCAATCACACCTTCAATATTCTCATGGATATATTCATGCAGTTTCTTGTAGTCTGTCTTCCGGAATTTCAATACATTTTGAAAATCTTTCGGACTGATTTTGCCTTCATTATATGGTTGTAAAAGCGACTGGAAACTTGGGTTGTCAAAAATAAACTTGACCGACAGATAGTCAGTTCCGCAACACATTAAAAAAACTTTTTTGTTGTTTTCAAATAGAAATTGCAGCATTTTCTTTTCGTATGTCAATTCACAATAAAATGGGTTTTCATTGATTAGTTGAACGATATCATAGTTAGTCAACCGGCTTCCATGTTTTTTAAACTGTTGGTAGGTACTAAAAGAAGTAATGTTGAATCCGATCAGCTTGTTAATCAGTATTTTTATTTTTTTGAAAAATCCTCGATCGAATCTTTTTTTTAAAGGTAAATCTATCGGAAAACTTTTAAAACCGTCGTTAAAGCCAACGATGACTACACGGTGTCCCAATTGTTCCAATCCTTCTTTTAAGGAATTATGAAGTCGACTATATTCGCCGACAAGTAGAATGTTCATATATTATTATATTTGACAAAGATATTTACTATTTGACAATTAATGGATAGCACCAAAACTAAAATCGCACTTATTTCTCATTCCTTAGGCAGCGGTGGTGCTGAGCGTTTTGCCGGTGAATTAAGTTTCATATTGGAACAATTAGGCTTCGAGGTTCATCTCATCATTATAAACGATGAAGTTGATTTTCCTTATAAAGGAATCTTGTATAATCTTGGACATTTATGCAAGAAAGACTTGGGCCTAATCAAGAAAATAAAAAAAGGTCTATTGGTCAAGAAATATCTGCAAACCAATAAAATTGAGATAATCATCGACAATCGGACGCGCAATCAGCTGTTGCGCGAATGGTTTACCAAATGCATCTATGCCAAAAGAAAGACCTATTTTATCATTCATAGTTTTCATCTGAAAAACTATTTGCCGACTTCTGTTTTTTTTGCCAAAAAATTATACCGCGATTCGACAAAGATTATTTGTGTTTCTAAAGAAATAGAAGAGCAGGTCATCCGCAAATACGGTTTTAAAAATACTACTACAATTTATAATCCGGTTCGTTCAATTGTTCTGGATAGTAGTCTGGATGTAGAACTTCCCGAAAAGTATGTTCTATTTTTCGGCAGGTTAGAGGAGCAGGTAAAGAACTTTACTTTGCTTCTGAATGCCTTTTCTAGTTCTAAAATATATGAAGATGGCTTTCAGTTGATCATACTGGGTGATGGAAATTCAAAAGATGAAATCAGAACGTTGGTAGCATCCTTAAACATCAGAGATTACGTTACTTTAATTCCATTTCAAAGAAATCCATTCAACTTTGTGAAGCACGCGAGATTTACATTATTGACCAGCTACTATGAAGGATTTCCCATGTCGATTGTCGAGTCATTGTCGTTGGGAACTCCAGTAATCTCTGTCGATTGCCAATCTGGTCCGAAGGAAATTATTCAAAACGAGTACAATGGCTTGCTAGTGGAAAACCATAATATTGAAGCACTTGCAACAGCTTTGAGTCGATTGTCCAAAGACCAAACACTCTATGATACTATTAAGTCAAATACCATTCAAAGTGTGTCGCATTTATCAGCCGAAGCGATAGCAAAAGAATGGTCAAAAATACTGGCAAAAAAATAAGAGCCGTTATTCTTTGAATACAGTTTTAGTAATTCCGACTTGCACCAATATCAAATTTACTTTTAACAAAATTCGCAGCAAAAAGGCCGGAGTTTCTAGTAATATCTTTTTTCTTAAACTTAAACTCTGCGGATTAATGTCTTTCTTAAATCGGGAATAATTTTCGTAGTCGTTGTCTAATCTACATTTTAACGCAAAAGAGTATCGATTTAAGTCTAGAAATTTCTTTAGTTTTTCATTATGCTTCTCTTCTTCAACAAATTTAGAGAAATCTAATTTTTGTCCTGAATAGGATTTATCTCTGGAAAGACTTTGCTTATCATAAACATATCTTGCTAGTATTTTGAAAGAGAAAACTATCGGGAAATGCAGCCCAATTCGAATCCATAAATCGGTATCTTGACCGCTTCTCAATACGGGGTCAAATTGTCCCACTTTTTCAAAAACATTTTTGTGAAAAACGGCGCAAGAGGTACAAAGTACACTCTCCATATCACTGCCTTCAAAATAATTGACAACCATCCGAGGTTTTTGTTTCGGAATGGAATAAACAGCGGGAATGATGTTCTTCCGATTTTCTATTTCGATGGCTCCCGAGAAAACACTTTGCTCCGGAAATTCATGAATCGAAGCGTACATTTCTTCTAAAAAATCTGGATACCAATAATCGTCTGCATCAAGAAATGTGATAAAATTAGATTTGGCTTGCTCTATTCCAAAATTCCTGGCAATTGAGGCGCCTTCGTTATTTTTTGAAAAGTACTTTATTCTCTTGTCATCAAAGCTTAAAATTTTAGATTCGCTCTGATCGGTTGAACCGTCGTTAACAATAATGAGTTCATAATCAACGAATCGCTGCTGAAGTACGCTTTTGATCGTGTTTGCGATAAACTTTTCTTTGTTAAAGACCGGTATGACGATAGAGAAAAACGGCATAATATTCCACTTTATGGTTTCGAGAATACTAAGATAGTCTCATTGATAGACAAATCAAACTGATTCTTTTCGTGCGTGTAAGTTCTGACTTCTACGATAAAGCCACATTTTTCTGCACGCTCTTTCAATCCGAGAACAGAGTAAATGCGAACGTGATCTTCTTGACCAAAATGAATTAGTCGATCTTCCTCGGATATTACAGCTTCATTTTCATATGTATCGCCTTCTTTAAATGGAGTTTGAACCAAGATTTTACCCTTGGGTTTTAAAATGCGAAACAACTCATTCATTGCTAATACATCCTCTTTTACATGTTCCAAGACATGATAACAAATGAGCAAATCAAACGTCGAATCTGGTGCTGCAATCCTAGTAATATCCCATTGATTATCCGCAATAAAATCACGGGAAAGATCAGTGCTAACATAGTCAAATTCTGTTCGCTTCTTTAGCTTGCGATACAAACACCGCGAAGGAGAGAAATCTAAGATTTTCATCTCTGGTTGTAAAAATTCTGAATCCAAAAGCAGCCACAATCGTCTGTTTCTTTTCAAACTTCCACAATTGGGACAGATACTATCATCATTTTTGGACTTTACGAACCGACTCAGTTTTTTCAAGCAAATCGGACAACTATAATCATTTCCGGAATGGAACACACTATAAATTGATCGGAGTTTTTCTTCGTATTTGAAAAGAACCTTCCGCGGAAATAGTAGCGTAATTAAATTTTTCGTGGCTTTATACATGACTATTCGCGTATAGTTTACAGAGATAGGTTAATCGAAAGAAATCAAAAATAAGAAGAGTGGGACTATCACTTGCCAAGTTTTTGATACAGCTTTTTTCGGTTTTGGTATGAAGATAAGCAAGGAACTTAACCAAATTTAGTCGCTTGATCCAACTTAAAATTCTAGAAATTCGAACATAGTCATAGGGCAAAAGTTTCAAATCGAGTAAGTTTTTTAAGGCAGAAATGGCTTCTTTTTCTTTGCGCATTGCATTTTCAAAATTATCGAGTCCAAAGTGGTAAACCGGATTATTAACATGAATAATCGGGATTCTAGAACACTTTAAATTGTAAGAAAACAAAGTGTCTTCATGCCGCAAATTGGGGATTGATTCGTTGAATGAAACTTTGGATAAAACGTTTTTATGGACTAAAAAATTTAAGGTTAGAAAAGAAAGATACGGATTGGATGTTCTCGCAACTGCAGATAGCGCTTCCCTTTCACGCCCGTATGTCCAGCGAAGAAGTTTGTCTCGATCAGGTTTTTGTTCCTGATATAGGATACCACCGTAAACAATCTTTATTTCTTCATTCAAAAAAGGTAGGTAATTATTCAAAAATGAAACCGAAGCTGGCATCACATCACTATCTAAGAAAAGAAGCCAATTATATTTCGCCTTTTTCGTCAATAGATTTCGAATTTTGCTTCTTCCGATATTATTTTCCAACACTTCATAGACTACATTTTTTTCCTCATTCAATTGATGGTTCTCTTCTTTAAAAAGTGTAGACGCATCATCCAATACAATGATTTCATACAGAAAATCTAGTTTTTCTAATTGCTCTTTGAGGTTTTGTACCAAAGGCAAAACATTGTAATTGAAGACAGGAATTAGTATTGAAAGCATTATTTGATTCTCAATTTTTTTGACGGACATTCTTAATCGACAACTTGCGTTGAAGTTAGTATTTCCGCATTAGGAAGTGTTTATGATGAAGTTTAGCAGGACTCTATTCCAAAAATCACATCCGTAAATGCGCGTTTTTCATGCAAAACGCAATTAATTAAACGGTTCGTTGAACGACCTCAAAAACTTTATTGTCTTCACATTTGAGCGTTTTCGACGGGTATTTGAGCAACAAAGCATAATCGTGCGTGGCCATCAATATCGTCTTTCCATTCGCATTGATTTTGCGTAACACTTCCATTACTTCAACACTCGTTTGCGGATCGAGATTGCCGGTTGGTTCATCTGCAAGTATCAACTCAGGATCGTTCAATAGTGCTCGTGCAATGGCCACTCGTTGTTGCTCTCCACCGGATAACTGGTGTGGCATTTTGTCGGCAATCGCTCTGAGATCAACTTTATTGAGGACTTCGTCAATTTTTGCGTCCATTTCTTTTACGTCGGTCCATCCTGTTGCCTTTAAAACAAACAACATATTATCATGAACGGTTCGATCTGGAAGCAGTTGAAAATCCTGAAACACGATCCCGATTTTTCTTCTCAAATAAGGAATTTTATCATCTTTCAACGTGGCAAGATCGAAATCAACAATGCTACCTTGGCCTACTGTTAGAGGCAAATCGGCATATAAAGTTCGCATGAAACTACTTTTTCCTGAACCGGTTTTTCCAATGATATATATGAATTCACCGTGATTGACTTCGAGATTAACGTTGGATAGAATAACTCTATTTCCCTGATAAATGGAAACATCTCTTAAGAATAGAACAGGTTCTGACATGTGAATGCGATTAAAGCGGTAAAAGTAGTAAGTTAACGCAGCTAAACAAAATATATTTGTTGTAAATGTTGAAGCGGTTCTGGGACGCTATCTATGGATGCTTACATACAGTTGTAATAAGCTGTCATGAATGTCAATTTAGTTCAAATAACTCATTTAAACTTGCTTTGGTAACACGCATATAAACTTCAGTTGCAGCATTTATTGCTTTTGACTAGAGCTAGCGCTCCTTTTTTGCGGTATTTGTTAAAAAAGATGTTCATAATAAATGAAATCCCGATTTCGTTATAGGCTGCAGAATGGAATACATTTGAACATCTAAAAATCTGCCGTAATGCACAAAAAAATCTGGTTATTTCTTGGAATTTTATTCTTAACATTGACTCCCATCGTCGCACAAAAATCTGCGGTGTATACTTACAAATCTGAAGCATTTGATCGGGCCGTTGTGTTGCTGAAAGAATCACAATACCAATCGGCACAAGTTATTTTCGACCAAATTTTATCTGAAAGTAAGGATGAAGAGTTGTTAGCTGACTCTGCTTACTATAGTGCTTTTTGTGCCATCAGATTGAATCAAGCCAATGCCGACGAGCAAATGGAGCGTTTTGTAAAAGATTACCCAACGAGTCCAAGACAGAATCGAGCTTACGTTGAAGTAGCGCATTACTATTTTTCAGAAGGAAAGTATCCGCAAGCATTAGAATGGTTTGATAAGTCAGATGAAAATGCGCTGAGTTATGATGAATTGGAAAAGTACAAATTCCAAAAAGGCTACTGCTATTTTAGCGCTGGCAAAAAGAAAGAGGCGACACCATATTTTAATGAGGTTTTGAATTCAAAAGATTACGGGTCACAAGCCAAATACTATCTTGGATTTATGGCTTATGAAGGCGATAACTATAAGGAAGCGTCTAAGTATTTTGATGAAGTTGCCGGTGAAGAAAAGTATAAAGAGAAACTGTCTTATTTTCAAGCTGATATGAACTTTAAAGCGGGCAATTTCCAAAAAGCAATCGAGCTCGGGATGGCCGCCATGCCAAAATCAACGGCACAAGAAAAATCGGAATTAAACAAAATCATCGGCGAGAGTTATTTCAATTTGAATCAGTATGACAAAGCGATTCCGTACTTGAAAGAATACAAAGGCCGCAAAGGAAAATGGAATAATACCGATTTCTATCAATTGGGATATGCTTTTTATCAGCAGAAGGATTATGAAAATGCCATTTTACAATTCAATAAAATCATCGACGGAAAGGACTCAGTTGCTCAAAATGCCTATTACCATTTGGGTGAAAGTTATTTTAAGACCAACAAAAAGCAACAGGCACTCAATGCCTTTAAGAACGCCTCTGAAATGGCTTTTGATTTGAAAATTCAAGAAGACGCTTATCTCAATTATGCCAAATTGAGTTACGATATTGGAAATTCTTATCAGCCGGTGCCTGACGTATTGGTTGCCTTTCTTGAAAAATATCCTGCTTCCTCCAGCAAACAAGAAATAGAAACGCTGTTGATTAACTCCTACATCACGGCAAAAAATTATAAAGGTGCACTTGATGTTTTGGAGAAGAACAGAAATTTTGCCAACAAAGAAGCGTATCAAAAGGTCACTTTCTATCGTGGTTTAGAATTGTACACCGATGGCGATTATGCCCAAGCATTAGTCTTGTTTAAGA
>CANHBE010000049.1 GCA_947458575.1 Flavobacteriaceae bacterium
ACCGGAAGCCCACTAAACATTGGTGCTAGTGGCTTATTCAACTTCATTCAAAACGTCGTTTTTAATTCGAGCGCTCTGACCAATGCGTTTTTCGGGATTTCTACTAACGGAGCTAACGCTACAACCAACATTACATTCAATAGCATCCGAGGCATCCGTTTTGCTTCGGCAACACCTACAGCATCTACATTCACCGGTATTTTCAACGGAGGTGCCATCACTACTTCGCTTACTATTTCTAATAACACACTAGGGATTGCAGGAACTGATATGGTGACTTACACCGCAGCTTGTTCGGGGCTAATGCGGGCAATTGCCAATGCAAACGGAACAGCCACTGCTGCCCTTTCGATCCTATCCAATGACATCAGAGGAATAGTACATAGTGCCGCCGGAACTTCTACTCATACCTACATTCAAAATACTGCGGCGACACTTTCGCAGGACATTAGTTCCAATACCTTCACCAATTTAAATGTAAACACCACGGGAATTGTTACTTTCATACAAAACCAAGTAAGTTTAACCGCAACCGGAACTAAAAACATTAATAATAACAGCATATCCGGTAACTTCACGCGAGGCGGGGCATCGGGAAATGTATATCTGTATTTTGATGATCAATTGTCTCCGGCCGGAGCAACAATCAATAACAACAACAACAACTTTTCCAATATTACATTGTCTGGAACCACCATAATGAACGGTTGGGTCAACACGGACGGATCAGGGTCATTACCTGTAAAATCAATCAACAACAATACTTTCAGTAATTGGAATTTGGGATCGGGGACTGCAACAGCCATCAATGTGACCAATCACGCAGCGGGAAGTACCATTTCCAATAATATCATCAGTAACATTAATAATACAAGCGCTATTACTGCAATTTTTTCAGGTGGCTCCGCAACTATCAGCCTCAATAACATCAGCGGACTATCTTCAACAGGAACAGGCGGAGCAGTTTTGGGTATCAGTCATAGTTCAGCCTCAACTAGGAGTATTTCGAGTAACGTCATAAACAATTTATCTAGTACCGGTGGCGTCGTCACTGCCATAGCCAGCACTGGTGGAGGCGTTGGTACTAGCGCAACCATCGACAGTAATACCATCAGTGCTATCAGCGGTACATCTGCTTTGGCTGCAGCAATAGTTAGTGGAATTTCCCTTACAGGAGGTGGCGCGGTAGCGGTAACCAACAATAGTGTCGGAACTCTTTCTTCAGCCAATAATGGTTCATTCAGAGGTATTTTTATCAATCCGATTGGACCTACTTCTACAGATATTTCAGGGAATATCGTTAATGGAATGACCAGTTCAAGCACTGGAATAGGATTTTCTGTTCGCGGTATTGAGGTTCAAGGCTTAGCGACAGGGCCAACCGTCACTATAGCCAATAATACGGTTTCTAACATCAGCTCTCCCACGACCAATGTGAGCTCCGGCCTAGGTTCTGCGATTATTGGTATGCTCTTCAGTACTACGGGACCTACAGCAAATATCAGCGGTAATACCATCAACGGACTGAATGCTACTGCTATTAATGTCCAAGTCGTGGCACTTGCCGTTAACTCAGGAACCGGAACCGGTAGTATATTCAGAAACCGAATCTACAACCTAACCAATAGTTCAACTGGGAGCACAAATTTGGTAGCAGGGATTTTTGTCACGGGGGCAAGTTGGCAAGGTTATAATAATATGATTTCACTAATCAATAACAATCAGGTGCGCACCATTGGTATTTTAGATAACAACGCTACAAGTACTCGAACGTACCACCATAACAGTATCTACATCGCTGGTGCGCATGCCGGAACGCAGATATCCAGCTGCATTGAATTTACGGCAGCTTCAGGACGAATATTTGATATCAGGAACAATCTGCTTGATATGAGAAGAACCAGTCCCGGAGGAAACTATGCTATAGTCAATACCGGAACTACATTTTCGGGGTTTACCTCCAATTACAATGTTTTGAATTGCACTACTGCAGCCACTATCGGACGATTTAACGGGACTGATCAAACTTTTGCAGGTTGGAAAACAGTTTCAGGAGGTGATGCGAACAGTTACACTCTTGTCAATGTTAGTTATACAGATGTCACCACCGCCGATTTGCACATTGCTTCAGGATGTTCAGATATTGAATCAGGAGGAACTCCAACTTTCGCCACAGACTACGATAATACCGCGAGAAATGTAACGACTCCCGACATCGGAGCAGACGAATTCAGCGGCACCAGACCAGCCGATATTACCCTTACACCAAACAGTAGCATTTGCTCAGGTAGCAGCATCGTACTTAACGCCAGCAGTACTGATCTAACTTATGTGTACACTTGGACACCCGGAACCGGACTGAGTACCACGACAGGTCCGACAGTAACTGCCAGTCCGCTTGTCAATACCACTTATACCGTAACGGGAACCACTCCTTCTTCCTGCATTAAATCAATAGATGTAGTCATCTCGGTAAATCCTGTACCGGCAGCCATTGCGGTGTCACCAGCTTCGGCATCGATTTGCCCCAACGTGATTCAGGCATTTACCGCTTCGCCAAATACGGGAACGGCTACGGTTGGGAATTTTGTAGGTACACTTTCTATTGCTGGAAATAGTCCTTACAGACAAGGAACAGTAACAGAAGTTAAGATACAGTATCTATTCACTAGAGCAGAATTAAATGCGGCAGGCATTGCAGGTGGCAATATTACCTCGATTGGATTTAATGTGACCACGGCACAACCTGCACTCATGCCGATTTACGATATCTTTATGGCGAATACCTCAGCGACTGTGCTAACATCAACGTACCTAACTCCAGCTTTCACAGCTGTATACAGTGCCACAAACTATGCCCCCACAGCAGGCTTGAACACACACACTTTTTCTACTCCCTTTGCATGGGATGGAACTTCAAATATCGTGATTGAAATACGCCATACAGGAAACTCCGGAACTGCAAGTACAGTGCAAGTTTCTACTCCAGCGGTAATAAGTACCATATCACGTACTGGCACAGGAACGTTTGCTTCTCCAACTGGAGCAAATAATGCGAACCGTCCAATCACCACATTCGGTTTCGAAAACCCAATTACTTGGTCACCCGTTACAGAATTATTTACCGACGCTACTGCAACAACTGTCTATAATCCGCTTGTGCATCTCAACCAACCAACAATTTATGCCAGATCATCCATAGCTCGTGTGTATACAGCAACGCTGACAACGGTGGGAACAGGTTGTACGAGAACGAGTACCGGAACTATCTTAATGAATACCTCTACATGGGATGGAACTGCGTGGAGTCCTGCTACTCCAACGGGAAATTCTAGCTTAAACTTCACCGGCAATTATACTTCATCCGGAAACCTTTCGGGCTGTAGCTGCACGGTTTCAGGCGGAGACGTCGTTTTTAACGGTCCGGATGCTTTAATTCTGAATAATGAACTGACGGTGACTGCGCCAGGAACAATTAGGTTTAATAATAATTCGAGTTTGGTACAAATCGATGACACCGCAGTCAACAGTGGTATCATTACGATGGAGCGCATTACCCCACCAATTTATCGTTTTGATTACACCTATTGGGGTTCTCCGGTTACACTCGCTTCCAATTATACCTTAGGGCTACCATTACCAGCCAACGGATTGTCTCCAGACACTTTATCTGATAAGTTTTTCAGTTGGACGCCAACCATTGCAAACGGTCCGGGGAATTGGTTTTCAGAGTCAGCTGCCACTGTAATGGATCCGAGAAAAGGATATATAGTGCGCGGTCCTCAGACCTATTCCTTTACGTCTGCAGGAAAAATGCCTTACACCGCCAACTTTGTGGGAACGCCAAACAATGGCGTAATTTCCGCACCGATTTTTCACGGTACTTTAGTCGCTCCCGATTATCGAGACGACTGGAACTTGCTTGGAAATCCGTACCCTTCGGCAGTAAGCGCTTTTTCGTTTTTGAGCAATCCATTGAATACGCCAATCATTGACGGAACCATTTACTTTTGGACACACAATTCCGAGATTTCATCATCCTATTTGAGTCCATTTTACGGAACATTTCTACTCAATTACAACAACAGTGATTACGCCACGTGGAACAGAGTTGGGTCAGTTGGAACACCAGCAGGAACAGGCGGACCGACGCCTACCGGATTTATAGCCGCCGGTCAAGGATTTTTTACCAAAAGTACCGGAACAGCGCCTTCGGGGAATACTGTAACTTTCAACAACAGCATGCGCGTTGTCGGAAATAACAGTCAATTTTTCAGAATGGCCAGCCCTCCAGCGGCGCAACAAGATAGCAACAGTGGTGACGCCATTGAAAGACAAAGAATTTGGTTAAATCTAACGAACAATAGCGGAGCCTTCAATCAAATTTTGATTGGTTATGTGGAAGGTGCGACTATTGGATGGGATCGTGATTTTGATGGAATTCGACTTACCGACCAAAGTAGCCCGACACTTTACTCAATTGTTGCAGATAAGCGATTGGTAATTCAAGGTCGACCTTTTCCATTTATAGAAACCGATGAAGTGCCGCTGGGTTATAGAACAAATATTAGCGGTGACAATACATTTGCAATAGACCGCATAGACGATGCCTTTCTTGGACAAAATATTTACTTGGAAGATCGTTTACTCAATATTATTCACAACCTCAGCATAAGCCCGTACAATTTTGCGTCAGAAGTTGGAACATTCAACGACAGGTTTGTATTGCGCTATCTTGATGCTGCTTTGGACACCGGGGAATTTGATTTCGCCAATCAAGTAACGGCTTTCATTTTTAAACATGAATTTCAAGTGAAAAGCGGCAATGGTTTACTTGCCATTGAACTATTCGACATCTCCGGTAAGAGCGTGAAAAAATGGAATACACTGAAAGGAGAAAGTGAATTCAAGACTACTTTGAATTTGGCTCAAGGCGTTTACCTTGCTAGAATCAAACTGGAAAACGGACTGGAAGTCACACGTAAAGTGGTCAACTAAAAAACAACATCAAAAAGACCGGGAAATGTATTTTCATTTTCGGCAACTTATAAAAAATCCGCCTCATAAGAAGCGGATTTTTTGTTTTCCATGTATTACTTCCATTCCACTGAATTTTCTGATTGTAAAATGAACGCAACCATATCAAAACGTTCTTTATTTCACGTTGCGCTCAGAGTTTGCAAAATGCCTTAGCCCTGATGGCAGTGGAAAACCTTTGACGACGGGGTTCGGCGGCAAAGTTTGCAGCGCACAGCAGGTTCCCGGCTCCTAGAAAATCAAACCAATATCAACCGCAGTGACTTGAAAATGTGCAAAAAAAATCCGTCTCACTTTCGCAAGACGGATTTTAGTTGGATTTTGGTTATCGAATTACTTAACCAAAGTCATTTCGTCAACGATATGTTTCGCTCCGGAGAAATTTTCAATCACCCAAAGTACATATCGAATATCAACATTGATCGTTCTTTGTAAATTCTTATCGAAAATCACGTCACCTGCCATCGCTTCAATGTTACCATCAAATGCCAAACCGATTAATTCACCTTTTCCATTCAAAACAGGTGAACCAGAATTACCACCGGTAATATCATTATCAGTTAGGAAATTGACGTGCATTGATCCGTCTTTATCAGCAAATCGACCATAGTCTCTCTTGCTATTCATCTCGATCACGCGAGTTGGCATATCAAACTCCTCATCGCCTTTTTTGTATTTCTTCACCATGCCATCCATGGTTGTGTAATTGTTGATCTTAGCATCATTTCGCTTGTCGGCCGGCAAAGCACGAACTTTTCCGTAAGTTAGACGCAAAGTTGAATTCGCATCAGGATATTTGATTGTACCAATTTTTGATTCTCTCAAACCTTCAACCAAGAGACGGAAACCTGCACCGTAATCATTTTGTGCTTTTGCGATGGCATCAGATTTTGAATTGATATGTGCAACCATATCGTTAGATAGGATATAAATCGGGTCGTTATCTAAAACCGTTTGCATCGGATAATCTAAAAACGATTTGATTCTATCTACCGAAGTTAGAATACTCATATCGATAGCAGCGCTAGCATATTTCGTAAAGTCGTTGTTGTTTTCTTTAGCAATTTTTTCAACTACAGGTGCAATCGCATACCCTGTAGATTTAGTTGCATAAAGTTTTAACTGCGCTGCTAATAGCTCTTTTTCAGCAGGAACATGCAACTCCTTAAACATTTCTTCTGCCATGCCAATGATAGACGGCGCCATTTCCTGACGTTTAGCGGCATCGGCCTTTGCATAGGAGTCTAATTGTTTTCCGATAGTTCTTCCGATAGTACCGAAAGCAGTCGTTCTGAACAACTGTTGCAAGTAATTATCGTGACGTGCTTTCTCGTTTGTCAAGCTGTAATACTTATTGATATTGCTGATTACGTTGCCATACTTCGCTTTATTTTCAGCTTTGTTTGCCCACTTATCGAACTTCGCTTCTTGAGCTGCTTTTGATTTAGCAGTTCCGAACTTGGTCAAGGCATCAATCATCCCTTGACGATTTTTCCAGTAGTTTGCAGTTGATGCATATTTTGAAGCATAAACCAAACGCAAAGCGGCACTTTGGTCCATATATTTCTTCATGTAGTCCATGCCTGTTTTTGCTCCTTCTACCCATGCAGGATATGAGAACTTCACGTTTTGCTCAATGCCACCCGCCGGCATCCAACGATTGGTTCTTCCGGGATAACCGAGAATCATTGCAAAATCATTTTCTTTCACCCCGCCTAAATTTACAGGCAAATAGTGTTTTGGTTGTAATGGCACATTGTTTTCTGAGTACTCAGCCGGATTTCCGTCTTTGTCAGCATACACTCTAAACATAGAGAAATCTGCTGTATGACGAGGCCACTCCCAGTTATCTGTATCTCCACCGAATTTTCCTAAACTCTCAGGTGGCGTTCCTACTAAACGAACATCTTTATAATCTTGGTAAACGAAATAGTAATACTCATTACCTTGAAAAAACGAACGAACAGAAACCGTATATTTTCCGCCTTCGTTATTTTCCTTTTCGATCAAAGCGATTTCTTGATTTACGGCTTTTTCGCGTTCTGCTTCTGTCATTTTATCATTTAGTTTTGATAAAATTCTTTTCGAAACATCATCCATTCTCACAAAAAAGCGAACGAACAAACTCGATGGTTTCATTTCTGCTTTTCTGTTTGGCGCCCAGTAACCATCTTTCAAATAGTTCTTTTCAGCGGAGGACAATTCAGCAATTGCATCATAACCACAATGGTGATTGGTCAACACCAAACCATCTTTGGAGATCAACTCCGCAGTACAACCGCCGTTGAATTGCACGATGGCATCTTTCAAACTGTGATTGTTGATACTGTAAATCTCTTGGGCTGTCAATTGCAATCCCATTTTTTGCATGTCTCTGTGATTCAGTCGTTCGATGAACATCAAAAACCACATTCCTTCGTCTGCTTTCACACTCATCGGAAGAAGCATCAGCCCGACGATAAAGGATAAAATAATTTTTTTCATTGGTAATAAATTGATAGTTAGTAAAAAGTCTTTGAATAGTCTATCTGATTTGGAAGATGTTACAAATCATCGACAAAACTTTAAAGACGAGTGCGAATATACTCTTTTTTGAAAAAAATTGGAGCTTGTTACGCGGAAAACTAAAGCGTTGTAGTAAAATTTATGGATAATTAACCATGCCCAACAAATAAACAAAAACCCTTCATTTAACCCATTCTAATTTTAAATTATCAATTGATTTTGGCGAATGGCCGGGCTGTCCGCTATATCTTTTTCTCGTTCCTCAAAAAAGGATGCCGCTGCCATCCCTATCGCAAATTCGACGAAATAGAAATTATCAATTGCCAATATAATTTGTAAGTTTGTAGAAACAACTGCAATCATGAATATCTCTTGGCAAAACTATATCGAAATAAATCCTGACGTTAGATTCGGCAAACCAGTCATTATTGGCACTCGAATCTGTGTTTCAGATATCCTATCTTGGTTAGCTTCTGGCATGTCACATGAAACAATTTTAATTGATTTTCCTGAACTTCAGAACGAACACATTATAGCGGCATTGTCGTTTGCCGCCAATAGAGAAAACATCACCAAAATTATAGCAGCATAATGAAACTGCTTTTTGATGCCAATATTTCTTGGCGTATTTTGAAGTTTATAAAGGATGACTTTCCGAGTTGTTTTCATGTCAAAGATATTCCTTTGAAACAACCCGTAACAGATCGCGAAATATGGGATTTTGCAAAAGAGAATAACTTCACCATAATTACTCACGATGACGATTTTGAAAAACTGATACTTCAAAAAAGTATTCCTCCAAAAGTCATCATTTTGAAATCGTTCAATCGAAACACCAACCAAATTGCTTCCACTTTACTTTCGAAAAAAGAAATTATTGAAAGTTTTGTATCCAATGAAGACCTAATGATTTTAGAAATTTATTAAACAAAAAAGCACCTCCATGAAGATGCTTCAGTTATTAACCATTAATTAGCTTTGCTCAGTTCGGCTCGAGCTTCGGGTGTAAATTATTAATCATTCAACATGCTCCACAACTTATCCTTCAATTCAACCAAGCCCTGTTGAGCCACTGATGAGATAAACAAATACGGAATATTCTTGAAATCTTTATCCAACTGTATTTTCAGCTCTGCTTTCAATTCATCATCGAGCATATCGCATTTTGAAATTACTAGCATACGCTCTTTATCTAACATCTCCGGATTGTATTTCGCAAGTTCGTTCACCAAAATATCATATTCTGCTTTGATGTCCGGCGTATCTACAGGAACTAAAAACAGTAAAGTCGAATTGCGCTCGATATGTCGCAAGAAATAATGACCCAATCCTTTACCTTCAGCTGCGCCTTCGATAATTCCCGGTATGTCAGCAATTACAAACGATTGAAAATCGCGATAGGCCACAATCCCCAGATTGGGCTTCAAAGTCGTAAACGGATAATCAGCAATTTTTGGTTTTGCGGAAGTCAATACCGACAAGAGCGTCGATTTTCCCGCATTTGGAAAACCAACCAAACCGACGTCTGCCAGAACTTTTAGTTCTAGGACAACGTCCATTTCTAAGCCCGGTAATCCGGGTTGTGCATACCGAGGTGTTTGGTTTGTTGAACTCCTGAAATGCCAATTACCGAGACCGCCTTTGCCGCCTTGTGCTAGTATTTTCTTTTCTCCGTCTTCGGTTATTTCGAATAGAATTTCATTGGTTTCTTTATCGCGAACAACCGTACCGAGTGGCACTTCAATAATTTTATCTTCTCCATCTGCTCCTGTACTTCTATCACTTCCGCCATCGCCGCCGTGACCTGCTTTGATATGACGGGCAAATTTTAAGTGAAATAAAGTCCAAAGTCCTTTGTTGCCAACCAAGTACACATGACCGCCACGACCACCATCACCGCCGTCCGGACCGCCTTTTTCGATAAATTTCTCGCGGTGCAAATGGGTAGAACCCTTTCCTCCTTTTCCGGAAGAGACGAATATTTTTACGTAGTCTACGAAGTTGCCTTCAGTCATAATTTTTGTTGTTGGTTATTGGTTCTCGTTTGTCGGTTTACTGACTGGCAACAGAAAACTAACGACAATTTAAACCCTTAACGATTTCACCATCACCTTATCTATTTTCACACCGTCCATGTCGATGACTTCCAATTCGAATTTTTGCCAAATGAGTTTCTCACCTTGTTTGGGTATACGAGACAATTCAGTCATGATCAGACCGCTTACGGTATTCACTTCATAATCGTTTGTCAATTCATCTAAATCGAAATACGTCAAGAAGTCATGCAGCGAATAATGTCCATCGACAAGCCAAGTCCCATCTTCACGGGCAATAAGTTGGAAATCTTCTTTATAGAAGTCGGCTGCATCACCAACCAAAGCTTCAAGAATATCATTTAAGGTAATCACGCCTTGAAACACGCCATACTCATCCGACACAAAGGCGTAATGAATACCACTTTTCTTGAAATTTTCCAACGCTTTATAGGCAGTGGTTTGTTCCATGATAAATGGCGCCTCGGTCATGATCGATTTGAGATTAAAGTTGGTTTCTTCAAAATGCGCGAAAATGCTCTTCAAATTGACTACGCCAATGATGTCATCGAAATTCTTCTCATAGACCGGATAAATAGAATGTAATTCTTTAAGCATTAATTCTCTCACTTGATTTTTATCGGCATGCAACGGAAGAAAAACCACCGATTTGCGATGCGTCATCAGAGAATTGACTTTGCGGTCTCCGATATGAAAAACTCGCTCAACAATATCTTGCTCAATTTCCTGCACTTCACCGCCTTCTGTTCCTTCCTTTATAATCGCTTTGATTTCTTCTTCGGTAACCTTGCCGTCTGCGCTGGGTTTGATGTGAAATACTTTGAGTAAGAATTCTGTCGATATCGTCAGAAGCCAGATGAATGGCGCTGTTAAAATTGAAACCCATTTCATCGGCACTGCTACCGCTTTTGCTATAGATTCTGGATAATTCAAGCCGATACGTTTGGGTAAAAGTTCGCCCAAAACCAATGAGAAAAAAGTTAGTGTTATCACTACAATTCCGACGGCAATCGACTCTGCAAAAGGCTTAGTAGCTTCGAAACCTTCTACAAAAGCTTGAACGTCGGCCGTGATTTTGTCCCCGCTAAAAATACCTGTCAAAATCCCAATTAAAGTAATTCCGATTTGAACCGTAGAAAGAAATTTGTTGGGCGAATTGGCCAAGTCTAATGCCGTTTTCGCACTGTCGTTTCCTTTTTTCGCAGCAGTCTCCAATCTGTTCTTGCGTGCCGAAATCAAAGCGATTTCCGACATCGAAAAGATACCGTTGAGGAGAATTAGAAAAATAATGATTAGTATTTCCAAGGTTTGTTGTTGCGTTACTTAATCGTTGATGCGTTTCATCGTGAAACTGTCTTCTAAAACTAATTCGATTGCCCTAGCCCGGATGGCAGTGGAAATCATTTTTCTTGCCTCGACAACTACCGATTGTTTGGTTGCTTTGTTGGCAAGAAAAATATTGCAGCGGACAGCCGGAATAGCTTCTAAAAAAATTATAATGAATCGATTATATGACTTAATCTGACCGTTATTTCTTCTATAGAACCGATGCCATTTACCGCATGAAATTTCCCTTGCGTTTGATAATAACTCATTAAAGGCGCGGTTTTTTGGTTGTATTCTTCGTATCGATTTCGAATTTTTTCTTCGTCTTGATCGTCTGGCCTTCCTGATGTTTTTCCGCGTTCTAGCAGTCGTTTCACCAAGATTTCGTCATCAGCTTCTAATGCGATGGTAGCAGTGATGGTTTGACTTTTCGATTCCAAAAAGGCATCGAGCGCTTCTGCTTGAGCGATTGTTCTGGGAAAACCGTCGAATAAAAATCCGCTGGACTGAGGATTCTTATCTACTTCACTTTGCAACATTTGAATCGTGACCGCATCCGGAACCAAGTCGCCTTTGTCCATGTATGTCTTTGCTAATTTCCCGAGTTCAGTTTCGTTTTTGATATTATATCGGAAAATGTCGCCTGTCGACAAATGGGTTAAATTGTATTTCTCTTTTAAAAATTCAGCTTGTGTACCTTTTCCTGCACCTGGTTTTCCGAAAAGAACGATATTAATCATTGTAAAAAAGTTGTGTGTTATGGGTTATTGGATGTAGGTTTTCTATTCTGCGAGTTGGTAAATATCTTTTAGGTTTCGTCCTAATCCGTCGTAATCTAGACCAAAACCGACGATAAATTTGTTTGGAATTCTAATTCCTACATAATCTAGTTTGATGTCTTTTTTATAGACCTCAGGTTTCAAGAATAAGGTGGCAATCTTCAGATGCTTTACCTTTTGTTCTTTAAAAATGGCTTTAAGTTCTTCTACAGTATTGCCTGTATCAACGATGTCTTCTACAATGACTACTGTTCTTCCTTCTAGATTATGATTGATTCCGATGAGTTGTTTCACGTCATTGGATGACTGTGTTCCTTCATAGGAAGCCATTTTGACGAAACTCACTTCGCACATCCCGCGATAGTGTTTCATCAAATCGGACAAAACCATAAAAGAACCATTCAAAACGCCAATAAAAACAGGTACTTCATCGAAGAAATCATCATCCATTTGTTTGGCCATGTTGGAAATCGCAAAATCTATTTCCTCACCTGAAATGAACGGAACAAAATGCTTATCATGAAGTTGTATCATTATTTTATTTTTATAAAGTGCAAATTTAGTAAAGTAATCAGTAGCAAGTAGTACGTCGTGAGACCTTTTTTGTAAAAAAGTAAGAATTCCAAATTGAATCTTCTTTATCTTTGTGCTGCTCAAATTCATCAGCATTACGCGAGCGAAGCGACTGCACGAGACCTTTAAAAAACAATAACAAAGACGAATGACACGAGCGAAGCGACTGCATGAGACCTTTAAAAAAC
>CANHBE010000050.1 GCA_947458575.1 Flavobacteriaceae bacterium
AATGCCAGCCCGGCTCCGGCTCCGGCGCCAAGCGCTGCAGTTGCGGCAGCTCCCGCCGCTCCAGCTGGAGGAGCAGACGCAGTGAAAGGGAAAGAATTATTCAATGCAAATTGTGCGGCTTGTCACAAATTAGACGCCAAGATGACCGGGCCTGCATTGAGAGGAGTCGCTCAAAAATACGAAATGTCCTGGCTGTACAAGTGGATTAGAAATAGCACGGAATTAATCAAGTCAGGTGATGCAGCGGCTGTAAAAATCAGTCAAGAGTATAACGGAGCTGTGATGACTGCTTTTCCTCAACTTTCAGATTCGGATATCGATAACATCATTGCCTACACTTCTGAGCCAAAAGCCGAGCCCGCAGCTGCTGCTGCAACTGCTGCAGTTCCAGGGTCAGAAAAAGTTGAAAGTGGAATCTCCAATGAAGTAATCTTAGGGGCATTGGCTTTGGTCATGGCTATGTTGGTCATTATGCTCTTTTTGGTAAACAGCGTTTTAACAAAGGTTGCGAAAGCAAATGGTATTGAAACTGCAAAGCCTGAGCCTTCGATTCCTATCTGGAGAGCATTTGCGAAAAATCAATTCTTGGTATTGGTTACGTCTATTTTTTTATTGCTGACAAGTGCATATTTCGTCTATGGTTACCTAATGCAGGTTGGGGTAGACCAAGATTATGAGCCAATACAGCCAATTCACTACTCACACAGAATTCACGCAGGAAGTAATGGAATTGACTGCAAGTACTGTCACTCCGCCGCGAGAACCAGTAAGAATGGCGGAATCCCATCTTTAAATATCTGTATGAATTGTCATAAGAACATTTCAGAGGTTTCTGATACAACTGCAACAGCAGAATACTCCAAGGCTTTTTATGATGGTGAAATTCAAAAATTATATAAAGCAGTTGGATGGGAACAGACTAATCAAAAGTACACTGGCAAAACACAACCTGTAAAGTGGGTTCGAATTCACAATCTTCCTGATTTTGTTTATTTCAATCACTCACAGCACGTTACTGTTGCTGGAATTGAGTGTCAAACTTGCCACGGTCCGGTTCAAACTTATGAGATTCAGAAGCAATTTGCGCCTCTAACCATGGGTTGGTGTATCGATTGTCATCGCAAGACTGATGTTAAAATGGAAGGTAACGAATATTACGACAAAATTCACAAAGAACTTTCAAAGAAATATGGTGTAGATAAGTTGACTGCTGCTCAAATGGGCGGTTTGGAATGCGGTAAATGCCACTACTAATTCAATTATTAAGAAGCTAACTATTTATATATAATATGTCATCTAACAAAAAATACTGGAAAAGTGTTGAGGAACTAAACGAAAATAGTTCTATTGTTGAGGCACTTAGAAATAACGAATTTGTTGAAGAAATTCCTACGAATGAGTTTTTGAGTGATGCGGATGCGTTGTCAAATTCTTCGACATCAAGACGTGATTTCCTAAAGTACGTCGGATTCAGTACTGCAGCTGCAACTCTTGCAGCATGTGAAGGTCCGGTTCACAAATCAATTCCATACGTTCTCCAACCAGAGCAAATCATACCAGGTATTGCAGATTATTATGCAACCTCTGTTTTTGATGGTTTTGATTTTGCTAATTTGTTGGTAAAAACAAGAGAAGGTAGGCCAATAAAGATTGATAACAATACCATGCCAGGAGCTAAATTCGCCGCTAACGCCAGAATTCATGCTTCAGTATTATCCTTGTATGATAGCATGCGTTTGAAACAGCCAATGATCAGCGGAAAAGCTGCAACTTGGACTGAAGTGGAAGCAAAAATAAAGTCAAGCATAGAAAGTTCTAAAGCGAATAATAAACAGGTTGTATTATTAACGAGCACTTTGGCTAGTCCTTCTACTGAGCGACTGATCGGAGAGTTCTTAGCAAAGAACCCAAATGCAAAGCACGTAATTTATGATGCTGTTTCTTCGTCTGAAACACTCGATGCTTTTGAAATGGTTTATGGTGAAAGAGCTCTCGTAGATTACGATTTTTCCAAAGCATCTCTTATTGTTTCAATCGGCGCAGATTTCTTGGGCGATTGGCAAGGAGGAAGTTATGATTCCGGATATGCAAAAGGACGTATTCCGAAAAACGGAAAGATGTCACGTCATTTCCAAATGGAAGCTAATATGACTTTGTCTGGCGCAGCTGCAGATAAAAGAATTCCGATGACTGTTTATAATCAAAAGCAGGCCTTGGTTAAAATATACAATGTCATAACTAATTCATCAGTTTCAACTTCTAAAATTGATCAAGAGGATGTTGTTATGAAGGCAGCTCAACAACTAAAAGCAGCGGGAAGTAAAGGTGTATTAGTGTCAGGAATTGAAGACAAAGACGCTCAATTATTGGTGTTGGCAATCAATCAAGCCCTCGGAAGTGAAGCGTTTTCGACAGCTGCTACTAGACAGGTTAGAAAAGGTTCTGATGCCAAAGTAGCACAATTACTTAGCGATATGAAAAATGGTGCTGTTGGGACGTTAATTATGAGTGGAGTTAATCCGGCATATACGTTGGCAAATAGCTCAGAATTTACAAGCGCTTTAAAGAAAGTAAGTTTGTCTGTTTCTTTCTCAATGAAAGAAGATGAAACGGCTGCTGTTAGCACGATTGCAGCTGCTGCTCCACACTATTTGGAGTCATGGAGTGATGTATCTATAGTAAGAGGCTCATATGGAATTACACAACCAACAATTCGGCCTTTATTTGACACGAAACAATTTCAGGATGTTTTGCTGGTAGTCAATGGAAATACAGGTTCATTCTATGATTATTTAAAAGCGACCGCCGGGCAAATAACAGGAGGCAGTTCTTGGAATCAGTTGTTGCATGATGGAATTTATGCAGGAGCATCAAGTGCTAGTGTTGCTTTTTCAGCAGACTATGCAACTGCAGCAAATACTCTTGCTAAGTCGAAAAGTGCATCTGGATTTGAATTATTGCTTTACACTAAAGTAGGTCTGGGAGATGGTCAACAGGCCAACAACCCATGGCTACAAGAATTCCCGGATCCAATTACGAGAGTGTCTTGGGATAATTATTTAACTATCTCTAGAGCTGATGCTGAAAAGTTAGGACTCGAAAATCATAATGTTGCTGACGGCGGATTGAATGGTAGTTATGTAATCTTGACTGTTGGTAATTCTAAATTGGAAAAAGTGCCTGTAATTGTTCAACCGGGACAGGCAGTCGGTACGGTTGGTCTTGCAGTGGGTTATGGTAAAAAAGCTGCAATGAAGGAAGCTATGCAGGTTGGAGTTAACGCGTATAGTTTGTACTTAAACTTCAAAAATGTACAGACAGTCTCTATTAAGAAGGCTGAAGGTGAACATGAATTTGCCTGCGTACAATCTCAAAAGACATTGATGGGTCGTGGAGATATCATAAAAGAAACGACTCTGGAGATATTCAATACAAAGAATGCAACAGAATGGAATGAGGTAGCCAAAGTATCACTCGATCACAAAGAAGTTGCTGCAACTTCAGTTGATTTATGGACGCCTTTCGATCGATCTGTAGGACATCATTTTAATTTATCAATTGATTTGAATGCCTGTACAGGTTGTGGTGCTTGTGTTATCGCCTGTCACGCTGAGAATAATGTACCGGTTGTTGGAAAAGAAGAAGTTCGAAGAAGTCGTGATATGCATTGGTTGCGTATCGATAGATACTATTCATCCGAGGATACTTTTGAAAACGACAACAAGAAGAAAGAGAGTTTCGACGGTTTATGGGGTGACAAAGGTTCTTTAGGAGGCTTTGGTCAAATGGAACAAGCGGCGGATAATCCGCAAGTAGCTTTTCAACCTGTAATGTGTCAACATTGTAATCACGCACCTTGCGAAACAGTATGTCCTGTAGCTGCTACTTCTCATAGCCGTCAAGGTCAGAATCATATGGCTTATAATAGATGTGTGGGAACAAGATATTGTGCCAACAACTGTCCATATAAAGTACGTCGATTTAACTGGTTCCTCTATAACAAGAATAGTGAGTTTGATTTCCATATGAATGACGATTTAGGACGTATGGTGTTGAATCCTGACGTAAATGCCCGTTCTCGCGGTGTAATGGAAAAATGTTCGATGTGTATACAAATGACCCAATCTACTATTTTGACGGCAAAACGTGAAGGAAGAGCTGTTAAAGACGGTGAGTTCCAGACAGCATGCTCTAATGCTTGTTCATCCGGTGCTATGGTTTTTGGGGATGTAAATGATAAAGATAGTAAGGTTGCTGCGCTAGCAGAAGAGGACAGAATGTATCATTTGCTTGAACATGTTGGAACAAAACCAAATGTGTTTTATCACGTGAAAGTTAGAAATACGTAAGAAAAATTAAAAATCAATTTAAAGGATTATGTCTCATATTTACGACTCAAGCATTAGAAAACCTTTAGTTATTGGCGATAAGACCTACCATGACGTAACGGTTGATGTCGCAGCTCCTGTTGAAGGAAAAGCCAACAGACAATGGTGGATCGTTTTTTCCATTTCGTTAGCTGCATTCCTTTGGGGATTAGGTTGCATTATATACACTATTTCCACCGGTATCGGAACTTGGGGTCTAAATAAAACTGTGGGTTGGGCTTGGGACATTACTAACTTTGTTTGGTGGGTAGGAATTGGTCACGCAGGGACTCTAATTTCAGCCGTATTGTTATTATTTCGCCAAAGATGGAGAATGGCAATTAACCGTTCCGCGGAAGCAATGACCATTTTTTCTGTGATCCAAGCAGGTCTGTTTCCAATTATTCACATGGGACGTCCTTGGTTAGCATATTGGGTATTACCGGTTCCAAACCAATTCGGTTCTTTGTGGGTGAACTTTAACTCACCATTGCTTTGGGACGTATTTGCGATTTCGACTTATTTATCTGTTTCATTGGTATTCTGGTGGACAGGACTTTTGCCTGATTTTGCTATGATTAGAGACCGGGCAATCAATCCGTTTCAAAAGAGAATCTATACAATTCTAAGTTTTGGTTGGAGTGGTCGTGCAAAGGACTGGCAACGTTTTGAAGAAGTTTCGTTGGTACTTGCAGGATTAGCAACACCACTTGTACTTTCTGTACACACTATCGTATCCATGGACTTTGCTACTTCTGTAATTCCGGGTTGGCATACGACAATTTTCCCACCTTACTTCGTTGCAGGTGCTGTTTTCTCTGGATTTGCAATGGTAAATACGTTGTTGATTATCATGAGAAAGGTTTCAAATCTGGAAGCTTACATAACTATTCAGCACATTGAACTAATGAACATTATCATTATGATTACAGGTTCTATAGTTGGAGTCGCATATATCACTGAGTTGTTTATTGCATGGTACTCAGGTGTGGAATACGAGCAGTACGCATTCTTAAATAGAGCAACCGGACCATACTGGTGGGCATATTGGTCGATGATGACTTGTAACGTGTTCTCTCCCCAATTTATGTGGTTCAAAAAGTTAAGGACTAGCATCATGTTCTCTTTCGTAATTTCTATAGTCGTAAATATCGGAATGTGGTTCGAACGTTTCGTAATTATCGTGACTTCATTACATAGAGATTATCTTCCTTCAGCATGGACGATGTTTTCACCAACTTTTGTTGATATCGGAATTTTCATCGGTACCATCGGTTTCTTTTTCGTATTATTTTTACTTTACGCAAGAACTTTCCCTGTAATTGCACAAGCAGAAGTTAAGACTATATTAAAAGCGACAGGAGAGAGCTATATTAAACAACGAGAAGCAAATAAACATTCACATCATGAGTAGTAATAAAGTTATTTACGCCATTTATAATGACGATGACACTTTGATGAGTGCGGTAAAAAAAACGAGACTGGCACATCACCACATAGAAGAAGTTTTTACTCCTTTCCCGGTACACGGGTTAGACAAAGCGATGGGACTTGCTCCAACTAGGATTGCTATATGTGCATTCATTTATGGACTTTGCGGTCTTTCTTTTGGGACTTGGATGATGAACTACGTTATGATTTCCGATTGGCCGCAAGATATTGGTGGAAAACCAAGTTTTAGCTATATCGAAAATATGCCTGCGTTTGTTCCGATTATGTTTGAAGAGACAGTTTTTTTCGCAGCGCACCTTATGGTTATTACCTTTTACATGAGAAGTAGATTGTGGCCATTCAAAGAAGCTGAAAATCCTGATGTGAGAACCACAGATGATCATTTCCTAATGGAAGTTGCTGTAAATGGAGATGAAAAGGAAATGGTTGCTTTTTTTGAAAGTACAGGTGCTGTTGAAGTTAAAGTAATAGATAAGCATTAATATATCAATATGAAAGGTCTGTATAAAATTGTGTTTTTTGTTTCTATATCCGTTTTGGTTTCTTCATGTCATGACAAGCTGAATCCAAACTATCAATACATGCCAAACATGTATGAGTCTGTTGGATACGAAACTTATTCTGAATCGAAAGCGTTTAAGAACGGTAAAGAAGGACAGCTGCCAGTCGAGGGAACTGTGAAAAGAGGATTCGAAGTGTACGACTATCCCAATTCTCCTGCGGGCTACGAGGCTGCAAAAGCTTCATTGCGTTCTCCCGTAGATTCTACAAGTATCAATATGGATGAAGCTAAAGCGCTTTACGAAATTTACTGCGCGATTTGTCACGGAACTAAAGGGGATGGAAAGGGTAAACTGGTAACACAGGGTAAATACTTAGGTGTGCCAAGTTATAAAGACAGACCTATAACCGAAGGAAGTGTTTTTCACGTTCAGCAATATGGTATAAACGCAATGGGTTCTTACGCTAACCAAATGAGCAAAAAAGAACGCTGGATGGTTACGGCATATGTTATGAAACTTAAGAGTGAATTATAATTGTAGAATAAACAGACCCAATTAGATATGTATACATTTTCAAGTAAATTAAAAACGTTCTCATTTATCCTAATCGTTCTAGGATTACTCGGAATCGGATATGGTTTTTTGACTGCGCCGAAAAATATTGAGGAAGTTGAAAAAATATTAGCGGCCAATGAGCACGGTGGGCACCATAGTGGAGCAGCAAACCATGTTGCAAATCATGAAACCCATCACGAGGTTACTCAGCCAAAAGTTGAAAAGCACGAATCAAAATTAACTGAAAAGGGACAGCCCGAAACAGCGGGTAAAGCAAAAGACACTACAATTACCGATAGTACCGAAGTTTTGGATGTTGCTGCTCCGGTTATGTCTGATAAAGAAATTGCAAAATCAAAAGAAGATGCAGCGAAGGTTGCTCACGAAGAACATCAGGAGCACTTGGAACACGTATTACATCAATTGCAAAATAAGCCTTGGGCAGCGTTGTACGTAGCTTGTATTTTCTTTCTTTTAATTACAATGGGTGTTCTTGCTTTTTATGCTATACAGCAAGTTGCTCAGTCTGGTTGGTCCCCTGTTTTATTTCGAGTGATGCAAGGAATCACAGCTTATTTACCTGTTGGATCGGTAATATTCTTTGTTTTACTCTTGCTTGCAGGTTTTCACTTCAACCATTTATTTCCGTGGTTAGATCCCGAGGTAGTGGCGCATGATAAGATTATTCAGAATAAAGCAGGTTATTTAAACTTTCCTTTTTGGATCGTAAGAGCATTAGTATTCTTATTGGGTTGGAATCTTTACCGTTACTTTTCTCGAAAGAATTGTCTTGCTCAAGACGAATCTAATGACAATTCTTTTTACAAAAAGAATTTTAATATCTCAGCAATGTTCTTGGTTTTCTTTATCGTTACTGAGTCTATCATGTCGTGGGATTGGATCATGTCATTAGACCCACATTGGTTTAGTACTTTATTTGGTTGGTATGTTTTTGCAAGTTTTTTCGTGAGTGGAATTACGACCATTTGCATGGTGACGATTTATATGAAGTCGAAGGGCTATCTTGAACACGTTAATAGCAGCCATATACACGACTTAGCTAAGTTTATGTTTGGAATAAGTGTTTTTTGGACGTACTTATGGTTCTCTCAGTTTATGTTAATCTGGTATGCCAATATTCCTGAAGAAGTAACTTACTTCGTAACCAGAATAGAGGATTACAACTTGCCGTTTTTCGGCGCGATTGTAATGAACTTTGTTTTTCCGATTCTGATTCTTATTAATACTGATTTCAAGAGAATAACATGGGTCCTAGTCATGGCTGGAGTTGTTATACTAATAGGACATTACATAGATTTCTTCAACATGATTATGCCGGCTACCGTTGGTGATCAATGGTTTATCGGTGCAGCCGAATTAGGTTCTGTTTCTTTCTTCTTAGGGTTATTTATGTTGGTAGTCTTTACTGCAATGACAAAGGCTCCATTACTCCCAAAGAGAAATCCCTATATCGAAGAAAGTAAACATTTTCATTATTAATATTTAAAAAAATAGACAGATGACAAGTTTGTTGGTTATAGTAGTCTTATTGTTATTATCTGTTGCTTTATGGCAATTAACGAAGATATTTGACTTATCTCAGGTTGGAACTGTAAGAAATGGGTCTGAAATAGCAGATGATAATGACAATAACGTTCAAGGTTATTTAATGTTCGGATTTCTCGCATTCATTTACATTTTCACTATTTATGGATTAATTAAGTGGGGAGGTCTTGTTCTTCATACTCCAGCTTCTGAACACGGTGTAGAGGTTGATAATTTGATGAATATTACGTGGGTAGTGATTTTTATCGTACAAGCCATTACTCAGGTGTTGCTTCATTATTTTGCTTTTAAGTATAGAGGGAAAAAGAATCAAACAGCACTTTATTTTTCAGACAATAACAAGCTAGAGGTAATATGGAGTGCAATACCGGCCATTGTGTTGGCTTGGCTTATTCTATACGGATTGTACGCTTGGTCAGACATTATGTTTATCGACAAAGATGAGGAGGTAATCGAGATAGAATTGTATGCACAACAATTCAACTGGAAAGCAAGATACGCTGGCACAGACAATGTACTAGGAAAGGCGAATGTTCGTTACATAGATGGGGTAAATAGTCTTGGTGTAGACCCAGCAGATCCGTACTCGCAAGACGACAAAGTAGTTACAGAATTGCATATACCTAAAGGCAAAAAAATACATTTCAAAATTAGATCGCAAGATGTACTTCATTCGGCTTACATGCCACACTTTAGAGCTCAGATGAACTGCGTTCCGGGAATGGTTACAGAGTTTGCATATACGCCGACGTATACCACAGAGGAGTATCGCAATTTACCATACATGATTGAAAAAGTGAACAACATTAATAATATCAGAACCAAGAAAAGTGCTGAGTTAGTTGCAAAAGGTCAGCCTGCATTGGATCCTTACACATTTGATTTTTTACTACTTTGTAATAAGATTTGCGGTGCGTCGCACTACAACATGCAAATGAAAATTGTGGTAGATACACCAGAAGATTACAAGAAGTGGTTAAAAGAAAAGCCTACGTTTTCAGAAGAGCTAAAGACGGCATCTGCGTCACAAGCTGCTCCAGCTGGGCAGTCAAATGCAAAAGGTAGTGACACCACTGCGGTTGTTTCTTCTGAAAAAATGGTAGCACAAGTTGATAAAAAATAATTAAAAATTAATAAAGTATATAAACTATGTCAGCAGCAGCCCTAGATCATGAGCATGATCACGGACACGATCATCATCATAAAGATACGTTCATTACTAAATATATTTTCAGTATTGATCATAAAATGATTGCAAGACAATACCTTATCACCGGTATAATAATGGGTGTGATTGGTGTTGCTATTTCTATTTTGTTCAGATTGCAGTTGGCGTGGCCAGAGGAATCTTTCAAGATTCTTAATTTTGTTCTTGGTGATTCATATGCGCCAAATGGTGTGTTGTTAAACGACAGGTACTTAGCCTTGGTAACAATACATGGTACCATTATGGTTTTCTTCGTTTTAACTGCTGCATTGAGTGGAACTTTCAGTAATCTCCTAATTCCGCTGCAAATCGGAGCTCGAGACATGGCTTCAGGTTTCTTAAATATGGTCTCTTATTGGCTGTTTTTTCTATCCAGTGTGATAATGGTAGCATCACTTTTTGTGGAATCTGGTCCAGCATCTGCTGGATGGACGATATATCCGCCTCTAAGTGCTTTACCCCAATCAATCGCTGGTTCGGGTGCAGGTATGACACTTTGGTTGGTGTCTATGGCGGTTTTTATTGCATCCTCGTTAATGGGTTCACTGAATTATATCGTAACAGTTATTAATTTGCGTACTAAAGGAATGTCCTTTACAAGGCTACCATTAACAATTTGGGCATTTTTCATTACCGCTGTTATTGGTGTTATTTCGTTCCCAGTGTTGTTGTCTGCGGCATTATTATTAATCATGGATAGAAGTTTTGGAACTTCATTTTTCCTGTCAGACATTTATATAGCTGGTGAAGTGTTACATTATCAAGGTGGTTCTCCTGTTTTATTCGAACATTTATTCTGGTTTTTAGGACATCCCGAGGTATATATCATTTTGCTTCCTGCCTTAGGAATTACCTCTGAGGTTATCGCAACAAATGCACGTAAACCAATCTTTGGCTACAGAGCGATGATTATGTCAATAATCGCAATTGCATTTTTATCGACGATTGTTTGGGGTCACCACATGTTTATGTCCGGAATGAATCCGTTCTTAGGTTCAGTTTTTACCTTTACAACTCTGTTAATTGCTATACCTTCTGCGGTA
The DNA here is from genome assembly GCA_947458575.1 of Flavobacteriaceae bacterium. Taxonomy (GTDB): domain Bacteria; phylum Bacteroidota; class Bacteroidia; order Flavobacteriales; family Flavobacteriaceae; genus Flavobacterium. Next base: position 10,694 of record CANHBE010000050.1, read on the forward strand.
AAAGCATTTAACTACATTACGACACTCTGGAAAGGAAATCTTCAATTGAATCCAGCAATGCTATTTTCTATTGGTTTAGTATCAACGTTTATCACAGGTGGGTTAACCGGTATCATTCTTGGAGACAGCACACTAGATATTAACGTTCATGATACTTATTTCGTTGTTGCGCATTTCCACTTAGTAATGGGAATCTCTGCACTATACGGAATGTTCGCAGGAATCTACCATTGGTACCCGAAAATGTGGAAAAGAATGATGAACAAGAACCTAGGTTACATTCACTTTTGGGTAACAGCAGTTTGTGCTTATGGCGTTTTCTCCCCAATGCACTTTATTGGTCTTGCAGGTTTGCCTCGACGTTATTACACGAATACAAACTTTCCATTATTTGACGATATTGCAAATGTGAATGTCATCATTACCATGTTCGCAATCATCGGTGGAGCATTTCAATTGGTGTTCTTATGGAACTTCTTCTATAGCATTTTCTATGGTAAGAAAACAGTTCAAAATCCATGGAAATCGAATACTTTAGAATGGACTGCACCTATCGAACACATCCATGGAAATTGGGAAGGAGAAATCCCGCACGTGTACAGATGGCCGTACGACTATAGCAAGCCAGGGCACGATGACGATTTTGTTCCTCAAAATGTCCCGCTTAAGGAGGGTGAAGAAGAACTTCACCACTAAAAATAAGAAATCAAAAATGCCTTTCCTCATAGAAAGGCATTCTTATTTTAGGCAAACTATTTCCTTATATTTGTAACATGAATGATAATCTAGACCCAACTAACTATAATTATAATCCCGAAGAACTTGATCTCGAAAAAAAATTGAGACCTCTCAGTTTTGACGATTTTTCAGGTCAAGATCAGGTTCTAGATAATCTAAAAGTTTTTGTTGAGGCAGCAAATCAAAGAAATGATGCTTTGGATCATACATTATTTCATGGTCCGCCTGGACTTGGGAAAACAACATTAGCGAATATTTTAGCCAATGAGTTGGGAGTAGGTATCAAGATTACCTCAGGCCCCGTTTTAGATAAACCGGGCGACTTGGCAGGATTGCTTACTAATTTAGAGGATAGAGATGTTCTTTTCATCGATGAGATCCACAGGTTAAGTCCAATCGTCGAAGAATATCTGTATTCTGCTATGGAGGATTTCAAGATCGATATCATGATAGAATCCGGTCCCAATGCAAGAACCGTTCAAATCAATCTGAATCCATTCACATTAGTAGGCGCAACGACTCGTTCCGGACTACTTACAGCTCCGATGAGAGCTAGATTTGGTATCCAAAGTCGATTAGAGTACTACACCACTGAATTGCTAACGACAATCGTTCAACGCAGTTCTTCTATCTTGAAAATGCCAATATCAATGGAAGCTGCTATCGAAATAGCTGGAAGAAGCCGTGGTACGCCTCGTATCGCGAACGCATTGTTGCGAAGAGTCCGCGATTTTGCACAGATTAAAGGGAATGGAAACATAGATATTGAAATCGCACGCTATGCCCTGAAAGCACTCAACGTCGATAAACACGGCCTCGATGAAATGGACAACAAGATATTGTTTACAATAATAGATAAGTTTAAAGGCGGACCAGTTGGACTTTCAACACTAGCAACAGCAGTTTCCGAAAGCGGCGAAACCATAGAAGAAGTCTATGAACCGTTTTTGATAC